>JAGOBN010000391.1 GCA_017999235.1 Anaerolineales bacterium
GGAAGAGGAAGAAGATCTGTACGAAGAAGAAGATGACGAGGACACGTGGGACGACGACGACGAAGATGAGACGGAGCGCTACTAAAGCGCGCGGGACGCGGACGCCGGCCAATAAAAAAGCGGACTAGCTAGTCCGCTTTTTGTTTACCCTTGATCGACGGAAGACCGCGCTGGGCGGCGCCCGTTACTTGCGCTTGTTTGCCAGGGTGCGCTGCAGCAGGTCTTCCTGCTGGCGGCGGGTGGGCTGGGCCTTGTCAGAGCGCTTGCCCAACGCCCGGCCGCCGGCCTTTTGCTGGGCGCGCCGGAAAGCCAGCTGCATGGCGGTCAAATCCTCGCCCAGATCCTCTTCGACCTCGGCCGAGGCCTCGGCCAGCTCGGCCAATTCCACAGCCTTGATGCTGAGCTTGATCTGCTTCTTGCGCGCATCCACCTGCAGGACCTTGACGCGCACTTCGTGGCCGGCCTTAACCACTTCGCTCACATCTTCCACGCGGTACGACGCCATCTCGCTGATGTGGACCAGGCCGGGCCGCTCGGCGCCGATATCCACAAAGGCGCCAAACTTCTCGGTCTTGGTGACCTTGCCGGGGTACACCTGGCCGGGCCGCAGCTCGTTCCATTCCACGGCCAGCGGCTCCACCATGGTCAGGTCCAGGCGCCCGTTGGCGGGGTCCACCTTGCGGACCCAGACTTTAACCGTGTCGCCCTCTTTCACCACATCCGTCACGTTGTTGACGCGTTCCGGGCGCAGGGCCGAGATGTGCACCAGGCCGTCGCGGCCCACGCCCACATCGATGAAGGCGCCGAACAACTCAATCCGTTTGACTGTGCCGGTCAGGCACATCTTGGGGCGGACATCTTCCAGGCGCGTCGGGGCGGGCGCCGCCACGTCGGCCGCGGGGGTTTGAACATCGCTCACGAAAAATCCTCCAGCACAGCGAATCACCACTGTGGAAATAAAGCGCGCCGGATTATACCCGCCGGCGCGGGGGGTGTCAAAAGCCGATCGTCAGTGCCGGAAGTAGCCGCGGTTCAGCGGGCGGGCTTCGTCCAGGGTGACAAAGGCGCCTGGGTCCGCCTGATCGATCAGGGCGCGCACGCGCGGGATGTCTTTGCGCGCGACGATGCAGTTGACCACCGTCACCGCGCCGTCTTTGCCCTGGGCCGTGAACTCGGTGGCGGCGTGGCCGGCCGCGCGCAGCGCCTCGGCCACGGCCAGGCCGCGCGCCGGCGAGTAGATGCGGAAGATGCCGTAGCCGATGGCCAGGCGCTCTTCCGCCAGCATCCCCACCACCACGCCGCAGCCAAAGCCGGCTGCATAGCCGAATACCGTCCAGAAGTTCAGTTCGCCGCGCAGCACTTGGCTGACCGCCAGGATAAAGACGGCCGCCTGCGTGGCGCCGATCAGGCCGGCCACCAGCTTGCGCCCGCGCATCATGAACAGCAGCCGCAGGGTGTCCAGCGACATATCGGTCAGACGCATGGCGAACACAAACAGGCCGGCCGGGAGCGCTTCAAACATGGCGGTTACGGCGCCAGATACATCTCATCCACGTACTGTTTGACCATGCGCCGCATGCTGAACTGCGGGGCCAGCGTGGAGATGCTCTCTTTGATCTTGTGGATCCAGCCGGCCGACATGGTCGCCTGGCTGTCCTGGTAATACAGCGGCACAATCTGGTTTTCCAGCGTCTCGTACAAACTGGCCGCGTCCTTGGCGTCCTGGGCGGCGTGATCGTCGAGCGAGGTCTCGTCGCCGATAGCCCAGCCGTTCTCGCCGTTGTAGCCTTCCTGCCACCAGCCGTCCAGCACGGAGAAGTTGATGGCGCCGTTCAGGGCCGCTTTCATGCCGGAGGTGCCGGAGGCCTCCAGCGGCCGGCGCGGGTTGTTCATCCACACGTCCACGCCCTGCACCAGATAGCGCGCCAGGTTGATATCGTAATCCTCCAGGAACGCGATGCGGCCGGCGAATTCGGCGCGCTTCAGCTGCCGGTAGACTTCCTGGATGATCTTCTTGCCGGGCTCATCCATGGGGTGGGCTTTGCCGGCGAAGATAATCTGCACCGGGTACTGCGGGTTGGTGGTGAGGCGCAGCAGGCGGTCGAGATCGCGCATCACCAGTGAGCCGCGCTTATAGGTGGCGAAGCGCCGCGCGAACCCGATGGTGAGCTTGTACGGGTCAAGCAGGGTGCCGCCGGCCACGATCTGCACCGGATGCCGGCCTAGGGCTACCCACTGCGCGCGCGCGCGGTCGCGCACGTACGCCATCAGCTTGCGCTTCAGGTGCATGCGGGCCTGGCGGACCTCCTCTTCGGGCGCGGCCAGCAGCGCCTGCCAGGTCTCCGGATCATCCAGGTGCTCCACCCAGTCCGCGCCGAGGTAGCGGTCATACAGCAGGCGCATGCGCCGGGCCAGCCAGGTGCCAGTGTGGACGCCGTTGGTGATCGCTCCGATCGGAACGCGGTCGGTGGGCGTGTCCGGGAAAAGGAAGTTCCACATCCCGCGGCTCACCTGGCCGTGCAGCTCGCTGACGCCGTTGCGCTTGTGCGAGGCGCGGATGGCCAGGATGGACATGCCGAAGGTCGGCCCCCAGGACTGCCCGTGCCGGGCCAGGTCCATGAAGCGCTCGCGGTCCAGGCCCAGCTGGCCCCAGTAATTGTGGAAATAGCGGTCGATCAGATAGTCCGGGAATTCCTCGTTGCCGGCCGGCACCGGGGTGTGGGTGGTGAAGACCGTGGTCTTGCGGACCTCGGCCAGGGCGGTCTCGAAGCTGACCCCCTGCGCCACTTGCTCGCGGATGCGCTCCAGGGCGCTGAACGCCGAGTGGCCTTCGTTCATGTGCCAGACGGCGGGCTGCAGGCCCAGGGCGCGCAGGGCGCGCACGCCGCCGATGCCCAGTACAATCTCCTGGGAGATGCGCGTGTCCAGGTCGCCGCCGTACACCCGCGCCGTCAGGTCGCGGTCATTGGGGGCGTTCTCGGGAATATCGCTGTCCAGCAGCAGCAGCGGGATGCGGCCCACCTGGATCTTCCACAGCCGCGCGGTCAGCACGCGGCCCGGCAGTTCCACCGTCACGCTGAGGGGTTTGTCGTCGGCGTCCAGCAGCGGGATCACCGGCACATCATCGAACGAGTACCGGATGTAGCCGGCTTCCTGCCAGCCGTCCTCGGTGATGCGCTGGGAGAAATAGCCCTGGTTGTAGAGGAAGCCGATGCCCACAAACGGCAGGTCCAGGTCGGAGGCCTCTTTGGCGTGGTCGCCGGAGAGGATTCCCAGGCCGCCGGCGTAGGTGGGGAAGGATTCGTGCAGGCCGAATTCCGTGGAGAAATACGCGATCAGATGGCTGCGCCGGCCGGGATAATTGCGGTTGTACCAGGTCCCGTCATCGCGCAGGTAGGCGTCGAAGGCGGCCAGCACTTGATCATACAGCTCAAGAAAGCGCGGGTCCTGCAGGGCGCCGTTCAGGGCTTTGCGCTTGACGCGGCGCAGGAATTTGACCGGGTTGTGGCCGGTCTCATCCCACAGCTGGCGGTCCACGGCTTCGAATAATTCGGTGGCGTTGGGGTTCCACGTCCACCACAGGTTGTACGCCAGATCCGCCAGGCGGGCGATGCGTTTGGGCAGGCTGACGCCGTTCAGCATGGAAACCGGCGTGCTAAAAATCGATTCGGGAGTCATCAGGGTTGTCCTCCTCCTCCGAATGAGCGCGCAGACTATACCATACCGCCTAGGCCGGGTAAACGGACCGTTTGGGCGATCCCGCCCCGGCCGCCGGCCGCAAACCAGTTCGTAACCCCGCTTGGCTGGCACCCTGGAAAACTCCGCGTACCATTGGGCGCATGCCCGAAGACTTGCATTTGTTGGAGAGTGTGCCTGTGGCGATGAGCATGCCGCCGGCCGCCGCCACCGTCCTGGTGGTGGACGATGAGCCGCGCAATCTGGAAGTTCTGACGCACATCCTGGGGACCCAAGGGTTCCAGATCTTCACGGCCGAGGACGGCGAGGAAGGTCTGGAGAAGGCGCGCGCCGAGCTGCCGGACGTCATCCTCCTGGACGTGGTCATGCCGCAGATGGACGGCTTTGAAGTCTGCCGGCACCTGAAGGCCGACCCGGCCACCTTGTACATCCCGGTGGCCCTGATCACGGCCCTGCGCGGCGTGCGCGAACGCACCCGCGGCGCGGAGGCCGGCGCCGACGAGTTCATCTCCAAGCCCTTTGACAGCATCGAGCTGATCACGCGCGTCAAATCGCTGGCGCGCATCAAGCGCCTGTATGACCAGCTGCGCTCCGCCAACCACGAACTGGAGCAGCGCGTCGCCGAACGCACCGCCGAGCTGCAGCGGGCGCTGCGCGACCTGCGCGAGCTGGACCGGCTGAAGTCCGAGTTCATCGCGAATGTCTCGCATGAGCTGCGGACACCGCTCTTGCACGTCAAAGGCACCGTCACGCTCCTGGCGGACGGCGCCCTGGGCGCTCTGACGCCCGAGCAGACCCACGGCCTGCAGGTGGCCGAGACGGCGGCCGAGCAGCTGGAACGCGTAGTCGAAGACGTCATCGATTTCAACGAAGTCCACGGCCGGCCGCTGGATCTGGAGCCGGTGGCCGTGTCCGAGGTCTGCCAGAGCGCCATCCAAACCATTCTGCCGCGCGCCCAGCGCCGCAATATCGTGGTGCGGCTGGTGGTGCCGGCGGAATTGCCGCCCGTGCGCGCCGATGCCGTGGCGCTGACGCGCATCCTGCGCCACCTGCTGGACAACGCGGTCAAG
>JAGOBN010000392.1 GCA_017999235.1 Anaerolineales bacterium
GCCTCGGCGAGCGCGGCGTATGTGAATCCAGCTGACATAGGCACGAATCAGTTTACCATGCGCGGGTGGCGGCGCAACTCACCGGCCCAGCGCTTTGTCTCAGGCCGGCGCATTCGGATCGGGATAAACGCGCCAGCCCAGCCGGTCAGCGTCAGTCAGCTGCAACAAATCATCCGGGGCATTGGCCAGGACCAGGTCGGCTTCCGCCAGCACCTCGCCGGCCGGCGTGCGGATCTCGGCCTGGGCTGTGGCCAGGCGCGACTTGAGGCGCAGCAGCCGGCCCACCGCCCGCAGCGGCGTGCCGGTCGGCACGGGCCGGCGGTATTTGACCTCCAGCTTGACGGTGACAAACAGGCGGTTCGGCGCGCCGATCATCACCGTGCGCCCGCCGGCCTCGTCCAATATGGCGGCCACAATGCCGCCCTGGGCGATGCCGGGATAGCCCTGGTGGTGGTCGGCGATCACAAAATCGGTAGTGACGGTCGTCTGGCCGTCATCATAAAAGCGCAGCCGCAGGCCGGCCGGATTTTCCAGGCCGCAGGCGAAGCACAGGCGCGAATTTGGTTGGGGGAAACCGGGGTCAGACGGCATACCATCCCTCCTGGGACACGCTCAGATCAAGCACCGATTATACCGGCCGCGCGCCCCCCAAACAGCGGCGGCCCGTGCTCCGCAAGGAGACGGGCCGCCGCCGTTGAACGAGAGCGAACGAGCGGCTATTTTTTCAAGCCCGCGATCACCCGGGCCACGACCGCGTCCAACACGGCCGCTTCCACTTGTCCATTCAACCGCGCCAGCACCGCCGCCTTGACGCGGTGCGCCAGCTCAGCCTCCGGCCGGTCTTCGGGGTGCTGGCCCGGCTGGACACGCACCAGGCGGAGGCCGTGCTTGAGCGCGCGTTCGCGCGCCAAATCGGTCAGCACAATATCGTCGTGGACGTCCAGGCTGGTCACGCCCCGGTCGTGCAGATCGTCCACATCGCGTTCGGTGATGAAGGTCTTGGCCATACGGCCTCCCTAACCCTAGCCGGGCCGGCCATCCAGCGCGTCAATCGCCTGCACGGCGGCGTTGCGGGCGGTCACAATCTCGGCCTCCGACCCGGAGAGCCACATGCGCCCGAAGCGCCCCACCGACGAAACGTGCAGGATCTTGATGCTGGCGCCTTTTTCGGCCTCGTTGCAGGCATAGTTGATATAGGCGGCCGGCGCGCATTCCAGGATCAGCATGGTCTCGCCCGGCACCAGCATGCTGCCGCGCCGGAAGCGGTTGAGCAATTGGGCCTGATACGGGTCCACGTTGGTGATCACCTGCACGGACGCGATCTGCGGCTTGACGCGGTCCGTGGCCTTCAGCCCCAGCCGGTCCAGCACGATCCGGCCGGCCTCCAGCACCTCCGCCTGGCTGCGGGAATGCACCTCGAACATGCCGAACTCGCGCTCGACCAGCTGGGCGCCGGGGCGCGCTTCGGTGGCCTTGACGGCGATATCCACCAGCCGGAAGGCCTCGTTGCCGGGCGCCACCTCCACATAGAGGGAGGCCATGCCCTCGGTCGGCAGGTCGCCCTGGGTGATGGTGCCCACAAAGGCCGCATACTGCGGCTGCATGCGGTCGAGATACGAATAACAGCGGAGTTGAAATTGATCGCCCATGTGAGTTCCTGACTGATCACTCACCAGTGGTCAGTGATTAGTGGTTGTGGGTCAGTGGTTAGTTGGGTTGATGGTGCATCGCAATCCCAAGCGGCGTCACAAACAGCGGGTTGCCCGGCAGCACGGTCCGGAGGCCCGTATACTCTTCCAAGACTTTATCCATGCCCGGGTACGCGCAGGTGCCGCCCACCAGGTAGAGCTGATCCACGGCATGGCCGGCCACATGCCGGCGCACGATGCTGCCCACCTTTTCCATCACCGGCCGGATCACCGGAAACAAACGCGCCTGCTCGCGCGGGTCTTTCTTGAGCGCCTCGGCCTGCTCAAAGGTCACGTTTTTGGCGCCGGCGATGACCAGGGAGAAGTGCGTGCCGCCCGTGGGCTCGTCGGCGGTGTAGACCACGCGGCCGGCTTTAAAAATGGCAATGCCGGTGGTGCCGCCGCCCACATCCACAATGGCGCCGTCCTGGATCTGCAGGACGTTGTTGGCGGCCGTCGGCTCATCCACCAGGCCCGAGCATTCCAGGCCGGCGGCGTGCAGGACGTTGGCGGTGGCGCGCACCTCCGCCGGCGGCACCCCGGGCGGATAGGCCGAAGCCGCTGATCTGAGCGACACGCCCAATGCCGCTTCCACCCGCGCTTTGAGCGTCCGCAGCAGTTCCACCGCGCCCACAAAATCCACCACCAGCCCGTCGCGCACCACCTGCGCGAACTGGTAGGCGCCGGCGATCGGCTGGCGCTGCTCATCCAGCACCATCAGCACGGTATACGCCGTCCCCAGGTCCACGCCGACGTGCAGGCCCCCCCGGTACTCACCCAGCGGCGAGATCCGGTCCGGATCGGGATGCCAACCATTCAAGCGGCCGGCCATCACGGCGTCGGTGCGGGTGAGTAAGTCATTGAGCTGAGGATTCATAGCCACGGATTACACGGATTACACGGATCGATTTCCAATGTGTGTAATTTGATGCTTATCCCGTTACCTTCCAACCGAGTTGTCCAGATTTGAACAACAACTCCAGAACGTAAACGGCTGACGACAGCCGGTTGAGCGCGTGAGCAAAGCTCACACCCAGGCCGGCCGGGTCCGGCCAGCCCGTGTCCGGCCCCAGGGCCTCTAGCGCCGCCACCTCGACTTCCCGCGCCTGTGTCCGCAGCACGTTCAGCCAGTGCAGGATCTCATGATCCTCCGGCCCCGGCGTGAGATGCGCCAAACCCAGGTGGCGGTCCGGCCAGTGCGAGATCTGGTGCAGCTCATCTTCCCCCCGGCCCAGCAGGACCAACGGCGCGGCCGGGCGGGCGTGGTACTCGGCGCTCATGATCTCGCGGCAGTAGGCGGCCAGGGTATCCAGGCCGCCGGCCAGCTCCAGCAGACGGTTGCGGCGGGCCTGCGCCGCGGCGAGCAGCACCAGCGCCTGCAGGCTGTCCACGCGTCCGCGCAGCTTCAAGCGCGGGGTGGTCTTAGACGCAAAGCGGCCGGCGTCCAGCTGGGTCAGATGCCCGGGTTTGCCGTGCAGCGGCTGGCCGCAGGCGGAGCACACCGGCGCCGGGCCGCTGAGCGCCACCGGGAAGACGCTGGGCTTATCCCAGGCCGGCCGGCCTTCCGCCGCTGGCGTGGGCGCGGTCGCCGCCTCCCATCGGATGGTGAGCCGCTGCGCCTGCAGGAAATCCTGCGCGGCCGCCGAGAAGCGCGTGCCGGGCGGAAACGGCGGGAGCTGCCCGCGCCCGTTCTGCCACAGTTCGCGCAGTTCGCTTTCGGTGATGACGCTCATCCCAGCTCGTTCCAGTTGGCCGGAAACGCCACGTAGACGAAGTCCGCGCGGCTGGGCGTGCCGAACGTGATGGTTGAGCCTTTGGGGATAAAGAGCACATCCCCCGGCCCGCCGCGCACCTGTTCCCCGCCCCGCGTAATGACCAGCTCGCCGGCCAGGACGATATCCACCTCGTCGTAGCTCAACGTCCAGCGGAACTCGGCCAGCTGCCCGCCGGCGGGCGCGTCCAGGGTCATAAAGCCGGCCGCCATCGGCGAACCATCCGCGGCGGTCACCACATCCTTAAGCGCCACGCGCAGGCCGGGAGTGGTCAGGCCGGCGCCAAACGCCTCCAGCACCTGGCCGGCGCGCCGCGCCGCTTTCAAGGGCGGCAGCGGGCCAGCCGGCGCGCTCAGCCCTGGCCCGGCCGGCGCATCTCCCGAACCAGCCGCGGGCGCGTGCGCCAGGCGCAGGCCCAGGTCGCGGGCCACGTCCACGGCCTCGGGCGTGATCAGATCAGCCGGGCCGAGCACCAGCACGGCCGACTGCTGTTCCCGGACCAGCCGCCGGACATCGGCGGCGGTGAAGAGTTGGCGAGGCATAGCGCTCTCAGCCTGAGTTTAGGCGGACGCGGCCGGCCGGCGGCGCGCCGGCTTCGCGGGTGACTGGGCAGACGCGGCCGGCGCGGCGGCGGCTACTTGCCGGATTTTCCCCCGATCGCGCCCTTGCTGCTCTGCGGCAGGATCATCTCCACATCCGCATGCGGGCGCGGGATCACATGGACGGACACCAGTTCGCCCACGCGTTTGGCGGCGGCGGCGCCGGCGTCGGTGGCGGCCTTAACCGCGCCCACATCACCGCGCACCATCACGGTGACAAAGCCCCCGCCCACGTACTCGCTCCCAATGAGCGTGACGTTGGCGGCCTTGACCATCGCGTCGGCGGCTTCAATCGCGCCGACCAAGCCTTTGGTCTCGACCATTCCGAGGGCGATCATGGCGACATCGACTGGCATGGCTGTTCTCCTTGTATTGAATGAGTTGCTGATTGAGAGGTGGGAGGTGAGAGGTCAGAAGTGGGAGATGCCTCTCACCTCTTGCCTCTCACCTCTAACATCTATTTTTGTAATTCCGCTAGCACCCGCCGCACGATCTCGTCAATCTGGATTTCCGCCGCGCCCACGGGCTGGATCCCGGCCCCCCGTTCGCCGATGGCTCCGGGGGCCAGCGGCGCGCGGCTTCCGAACTGCGCGGGATCATCCGTCGAACCGGGCAGCAGCGCGGCCGCCGGCGGCGGGTTGAGCTCATAGGCCAGACGCTTGATGTTGTAGAGGTGGTGCACGGTGATGTTATCGCCCGTGATC
>JAGOBN010000393.1 GCA_017999235.1 Anaerolineales bacterium
CGCCAGGCAACGTCAGCCCCGGCAGCGCGCTGTAGGCGCGCGGCGTAAACAGAACCAAGGAGTCATACCGTTGGCGCCAGCTCGCGCCGATCTGGCGCTGGCCGTCGGTGATCAACCAACTCAGCCAGGTCTGCCGCAGATAGTAACCGGCCGCCAGGCCAGCCTGGCCGGCGCCGATCACGAGCACATCCAGAACTGGCGTGACATCTGGGGTGGCCATGGTCATTCTCCGACTCGTTGGGGACTAGGCTGCGGGCGGCGTGGCCGGCTCAAACGGCGGCCAGCGCAGGCCGCCCGCCAAAACCGCGGGGCGGCGTCCGCCGATGACCTGGCGCGTCTCATCCACCGTCACAAAAGCGGCCGCGTCCACCGCCTGTATGCGCGCCAGCAAGCCGTCCAGGTGTTTGCGCTCCGCGACAACGCCCACGATGCACAACGGCCCGGACTGGCCATAGGCCTGAAACTGCGTCACCCCGTACCCGGCCGCGCGGATCGCGGCCGCCATCTCAGCGCTCTTTTGAAGCGAGATCACGTGCACTTCCACGCTGCCGAAGGCCAGGCGGCCTTCGATCCAGATCCCGAGCCAGGTGCCGGCCGCATAGCCAGCCACGTAGCCCGCGATGTTCCAGCCGTTGTCCAGTTGGCCCATCACGCGGCCCATAGCCATGATCCAAACCGTAACCTCGATCAGGCCCAGAACCGTGGCCCAGGCGCGCATCCCGCGCACCATCATCATGGTCTTCAGTGTGCCGATCGGCACATCGGTGAGCCGGAGAGCGAAGATCAACAGGGCGCTGGCCAGTGCGGTCCAGGTCATAGCGGGCCTCCAAGGTGGCTGAGGGGGAAGAATGCGCTCAGGATAATGGCGGCAGCCGGCCGACGCATCGGGCCCGCGTCCCATTCCGTATCAAACAAAACGCACGCCCAGGGCCGGCGGGCGTGCGTCAAATGAGGGAGCGCGTATTTAATCTTATGGGGCCAGCCGGTCTTGCCTGGACAAGATCGCCCGGCCCCGCGCAATGACCCCCGCGCCGGCCAGGACCGCCCCAATCACCCAGAAGATCCCAAAGGCATACGCCTGGACCCCGAACTCGACGGGCAAGGCGAGGGCGACGCCGCTCACGATGAGCCAGCCCGACCAGCGCGGCGCAACGCCGGCGCGGATCATCCCTGCTCCACACAGCAGCCAACCCAGAATGACCAAATACAGCCCGGCGCGTCCGATCGGGATGTCACTCCAGGCTGCCATCAAGGCGCGATTATCCGGGAGTATCCCCGCCAGTTGTGGCACGAAAAAGAGGGCGGGGATGACCGCCAACGTGGCGCCCAGTTGGAGCAGGACAAAGCCAGCCAACCCCAGCCGGCCTGACCGATCCGCCGGCGCCGCCCGTAGACCAAGGCCGGCGACCGCCAGCCCGGTGTAGTACAAGAGATGGATCAGCCCGCCAGCTAAGCTCAACCCGCCGACTATGTTGACAATGGCGTCCAAGCCGAGCAGCAGGCCGATGAGCATGACCGTGGGGCCGGCCCAATAGCGCGAGTGGGCGGGCAGCCGCGGCTCTTCGCCGGCCGGCATCGGGCCCAGCCACAAGACCCGGCCGAGCCACAACAGCCCGGCGCCCAGGAGGAGCGCCCCGCTGATCGCCATGACCGTGAACGGCGGCCCGGCCGGTCCTACCACCCATTGGGCCGGCAACTGCAGCAGAGCGCCGGCGGTCAACAACCCCCGCTCCATGGTGGCAGCACGCGGGCCTGCAGCACCGACACCCCCAAGAGCGTCATCCCGAAACAGACGCCGGCCGCCGCCCAGCGGGTGAGCGCCAGCCGGGTCCAGAGGGCCTCCCGCGCCTGGCGGGCTTCGGTGATCCCGGTCAATTCAGCCAGCACCAGAAAGGCGGTGATATTTGCATAAACGGCGCTCAGCGTCGTCAGCAGATAAGCCAACCTGCTCAGCGCGCCGGCGCGCCGGGCTTGAACCAGACAAACCACGGCGGTCGCCAAACCTAAACCCGTGAACCCTAAAAAGGAAGCCGCCTGTAAACCGGCTGAGCGATGGCCGGCGTGGATGACGGCGCCCAGCCCTCCGATCAGCACCGCTTCCAAGCTGACCAGCAAACCGCCTCATCGGAGTTGTTGACGCATGAGCATAGACACTCCACAGTGACTCATCCGGCGCAGTTGAGCTTCTGAAAATCACCATACTTGGCTTACTTGCGCCGTTGCTCATGAACCACTTCCCGTGTATCACCCCGCCTAGACGCAATCTGTATCTCGTCAGCGCCTCTGGGGCCGGTAATGGGCTTGCAGACTTAGACATCCTCGATCATCGCCGCCGTGACGCTCAGGACATTACGGTTGCGCTGCCGCCGACCCTCAATGATCACAAACGCCGAGTGCAGGGTCGGCCGGCAACGGGCGTAGGCTTCCAGTCGAATCACTACGTCGATGATCATTTCGGGCGCTTCAAACCGGATGAATCCAACCCCGTCAACTGTGGGCGGCCGGCGCAGGTGATCGGCCGCCAAGCCAGGGATCCAACGACCAGTTCGTGTGAACCAACACGCAAATCGGCCTGACCAACGTGGATCGCAAGGGTAGTGCCCTTAAGCGCGCCTCAATCCCTGTCGGTCTGTTCGTCTACTGTATTTGTGCAGTTTGACCGCGACTTGATTTCAGCAAGATCGACTACTGACGCCATTCTCACCACGGCCTAACAGCAGGAATCAAAAACGCCGCGGGCTGCGGCGTTTTGATTTGATCCGGCCTCCGGGTTATGAGTAGAAATCGTGGCCCGTTATTTTTCGTGCATCTGGCACACGCTTCAACTCAGTCCACCAATTGTTAACAGAAGGGAATCTTGCGAACGCTGATTGGGTTGTTGCGAACACAATAGCGCCTATTGGGCTCCAGGGCAAGACCCAACTTCAATCTAGACATCTAGGCTTGCTCAGTGCCGCTACTGGGGGCCGAATAGCTCGCAAGATCGGGCGCAACTCAAAGTGCGGTACCCGCCGATAACTCACTGATCCATGCTCCACACTGGCTCGATCGAAATACCCATCACGTTCAAACCCGAGAGCCACTCGCCAGCCTGGCCCAAATAGCGTGCATCTTTGTCGTCAACCGCTCGTCTCGGCAGGCGGCTCCCAAATCGGCGTTGTGAACGTGATGGTCGTACCCCCTTCGGCGGGCGTGCTCTCCACCCAGATGCGGCCCCCGTGAGCTTCCACCGCCTGCCGACAAAATGCCAACCCCAGGCCGCTGCCATGACCCGGCACCCGCCCAGTCACAAACTTCTGAAACAACCGGTCCCGCACTTCTGGCGCAATCCCAGGACCGGTGTCGCGGACCGAGATCCAAATCCGGTTTTCTTCCGGCGGGACCACGGCCATCAGGTGGACTTGACCTCCAGCCGGCGTGAACTTGAGCGCGTTGCCGACCAGGTTCTGCAGCACACGCCGCAATAAGCCAACGTCGGCAAAGGCCGCCGGCAGATCAGGCGCTAGATCAACGGCGAGCGTCAGATGGCGCGCCAGTGCCAGCGGCGTCTGCTGGTGCAGCAACTGGGTAGTTAGGTCCCGCAGCGAAACCGGCGCGCGGTGCAGTGGCATCTGGCCGCTCTCTAGCCGGCTCACATCCAGGATGGCGGTCACCAGGTCCAGCATCGACTCAGTGCTTTGAAGTGCCAGGTCAACAATTTCCTGCTGACCGTCAGTGAGGCGTTCACCGGCCTCGAACGTGAAGAGTTGCAACGCCGAACGCACGCTATTCAGCGGATTACGCAGATCATGCACCATCGTGCGGGTCAGATCATCCCGCAGGCGTTCCACCTGCCGTTCGGCGGTCACATCGCGCAGCACGATCAGCCAGCCCAGCCAGCGGTCGCCAGCGCGCACCGGCTGGCTGATCCAATGGAGATCCCGATTAGGTAACGCCCACTCCCCCTCCGCCGGTTGTTCAGCGCCGCGCTCCACCCGCCGCGCATCCGCGAAAACCTGAGCCGGCATCGCCTGGGCCAGCATGATCTGGAAGGCCTCGTCCAACGCATGGCCTTCCCAATCGACCGGGTGGCCCGGCAGACCCAGATAGCGCAGGGCCGGCTCATTCACCACATACACGAGTTGATCCGTGCCCACCAGCGCGATACCGTCGCGGCTGGCCGCGATCAGCGCGCGCAGCCGAACCTGCTCCTCGGCGATGGCACGCTCTGCCTGTTTACGCTCCGTCAGATCGGTGATGACGGCGATCGCGCCCGCGACCTGGCCATCGCGCCACCGCGGCGTGCCCGTAATGAGTACCTCGACCAGACCTCCATCGGCGCGCCGCAAGCGGCTTTCATACGCCGTCGTCTGGCCACCCTGGCGCGCGGCGTGAGCCTTGGCCAGCGCCGCCTGGTCGAGGTCGACTGTCACCTCCACGGGGGATTTGCCCAGAAGCTCTTCGGGACGGTAGCCCATGAAGTGGGCATAGGCCGGATTGATGTATTCGAAGCGCGATTCGGCGTTCGTGACGGTCAGACCCTGTCCCATCGTATTCATCACGGATAACGCAAAGTCGCGTTCGGACTGCAAATCAGTTTCGAGCTGCTTGCGCTCGGTGATATCGCGCGCGGAAGCGTAAAGCAGGTTTTCGCCATCCAACGCCACGCCGATGGCATTGATCTCCACCGCCCGCACCGAGCCGTCCTTGCGGCGATGGGTTGTCTCAAACCGCGCTGGCGTTTGGATCAACTCGGCGATCTTGGCACGCAGTTGATCCC
>JAGOBN010000394.1 GCA_017999235.1 Anaerolineales bacterium
GTGCGTGAACGGGGCGCGGCGCTGAGAGGCATCACAAATCGCGAGGGCGCGTTGACGCTGCCGCCTGCAATGGGCAACTCGAATCTATCTAGAGGGCATTAGGCGCAGAGCGGTCACCCAGTGCGTTCCGTCAGGGCCGCACTGAGCGCGCTGTCATGGCTTGCCGGGCGAGAAGAGGGCCAGGCTGGCGGTGTGGCTGTGGAGAAAATTCTGGCCGGCCACGGCGCCCAGCTCGCCGGCGCAGAAGAAGCCGGCCAGCGGCTGCACGCCCAAGGCGTTGGTGACAATGCGGATATCGCCGTCCGGCTCCTCAAACAAGCGCGTGCCGCGCCCGTTGCAGGAGAAGAGCAGCAGGCCGGCCGGCGGCTCGCCAAAGGTGTGCGGCACCAGCAGGAGCTCCAAATCCTCGCGCGCGGTCTCGGCATCCCGCACCTGAAATTGGATGGTCTCGCCGGTCCGGATCACATCGCCCACGGCCAGCGCCCCGGTCTGGCGTTCCACCCCCAGCACGCCGCGCACCAGGAAATCGCCGCGCCCCAGGGTTTCGCCCGGGGCCGCCGCGCGCACCGCGCGGCCGATAAACAGGCCGTTTTGCAGCAGGCGCTGATCTTCCGGCGGCAGGGTGGTGTACATGGTCTGGATCTGTTCGACCGGGGACTGGTATTCGAGGCTGTGGATCAGGTTGTCCTCGGCGGCGGTGACCGTGAAAGGCGCGCCCACCGGCCGGCAGCCCTGGGAGACCACCACCTCCACCGTCAGCGCGCCGGCCAGGGCCACGCCCACCGCGCCGCCATTCAGGCTGTGCGCGGGGCCGATGAGCAGGTTGTAGCCGGGCCGCGAGGCGCCGCTGGCGCAGCCGCCCAGCAGCGGCACGCCGGGCAGGGCGGTATTGAAGGCTTCCAGCACCGCTTCCATCGGCGTGGAAAAAGGGTCAGCCAGCAGCAGGACCGCTTGGCTGTCGGCGGGCAGGCCCAGTGCGTGCGGCAGGGCCGGCGCGTCAGCCAGCAGGGCCGGCCACTGCGAGGCGCGCACTTCAAAGGGCGCCAGCGTCACGCCGGGCAGGTGCGCGGCCAGCGCGCTGACGGCCGGCCGCTGTTCCACTTCCGCTTCGGCGCCGATGACGCCCTCGGCCGTGCAGGCCAGCATGACCTCCGGGGCCAGCGCCGCGCGCACTTCATCCGCCAGCGCCTGGGCCGCGTCCAGCTCCAGCCGGGAGAGGAACAGCACCAGCAGGTGCGCCGGCCGGCCCTCCAATTGCTGGCGGAGGTTGTGAATGAGGGCCGCGGCCTCCGGCGGCGTTGAGAGCGTCGAAGCGAAACGCATGGCGGGCTTCTTTCCTTCCGAGGTGGCGCCGAAGCCCTATTGTATCGCCTTACGGCGTCGCGCCGCGCGCCTGCAGCATGGCCTGCATGGCCGCGATCTCTTTGGCCTGGCTGACCACGATCGAATCGGCCAACTGGACCACCTCCGGCCGCGTGGTCTGCTCCAGCGCCGCTTCCGCCATGGTGACGCCGCCCTGGTGGTGCGGGATCATCAGCTGCAGGAATTTGATCTCGGCCTCGGGGATCGGCAGGGTGCGCAGGGCCTCCACATCGGCGGCGGAGGCCATGCCCATGGTAGGCAGCATATCGGCGCCGTGGCCGGTATGGGTGGACATGGGTGGTTCACGGCCCGCGAACGGCACGCCCCACACGGCCAGCCAGCCCTGCATCTGGCCGATCTGCGCCTGCTGGGTGAGGATCACGTCCAGCGCCATCTGGCGGATGTCCGGATCCTGGCTCCGGTCGCGCACGATCAGCGCCAACTGCACGGCCTGGGTGTGGTGCGCGATCATGTCGCGCGCGAAGGTGACGGCGGGATCGGCGTCGGCCGGCGGCCGGCCGAGCCACCACAGGGCGGCCAGGCCCAGGGCGGCGGCCAGCATCACGGCGGCCACGGCCGGCCACAGCCAGCGGGCGGCCGGCGTCGCGGAGGGGGAGGTCGTGTCAGCGCTCATGGTTACTGCACCGGATTGCCGACGCCGCCATAGCAGACCGCGCCGGGCTCGGGGGTTTGCGGCCCCTGCATGTATTTGGTCAGAAAGCGGCCCAGACGCGCGTCGCCGGCGCTGTCAACGCGCAGCTGCACGCCCCAGGCCGAGGCCGCCACCGGCGCGGGCAGACCCGGGTACGGCGAGAGCAGGGCGTAATCCCGGCCCCGCACCAGCGCGCGCAGCTGCGCCACCTGGTCGGCCGGCAGGTCGGGCCGGTAGGTGATCCAGACCGCGCCGTGCTCCAGCGAGTGGACGGCGTTCTCGCTGGCTACCGGCTGGTCGTAGACGCCGCAGTTCAGCCAATTGGCGTTGTGCTGGCCGCCCACCGGCGGGATGACGTCGTAGACCACGGCGCCGTCCGTGTGGCCGCGCTCTTCGGCGGGATACAACTGCACGCCGTCAATGGACGCGGTGCGGGCGGTGCGTTGCTGCATGGTCTCATAGGTGGCGTAGGCGACGATGCCGACCAGCAGCAGAGCGCCGGCGCTGAAGAGGATCAGCAGCCAGGGCAGGTCGGAGCCGGCCGAACGTTGGCCGGCCGCCCGACGGGTTGAGCGGGAGGGGGGCGTGGATTTGGTCATAGGATCCTGATGGCGGGCCAGGTGGCGTGAATGAAAGAATGCCGCTGATTGTAGCGGCATTCTTTCAATTTTCCCCGCAAATCATTAAGCCCGGATAAGCGCGGCCGCGCCCCGTTTACTTGATCAGCAGGCCGGTGACGTACAACACCAGCATGCCGGCCGTGACGCCGCTGAAGACCGTGAACGGCATGGGGCGTTTGGCGGTGTCTTTCTGGATCAGCTTGGCGATCTCATACACCACTTCAAACACCGCGCCGGCGCCGATGGCTAAAAACAGCACCGCCAGCGTCTGGGAGAAGATCAACCCGCCGATCCAGGCGCCGGCCACCGCCGGCGCGCCGCCGATCAGCCCCATCAGCGCCAGGCGCCCGAAGGTCGGCTGGTCTTTGAGCACCGGCACGATGATGCCCAGGCCCTCGGTGATGTTCTGCAGGATGAAGCCGACCACCAGAAAAGTTCCCAGGGCGGCGGCGCCCACACTGTAGGCGGCGCCGATCGCCAGCCCCTCGCCCAGGTTGTGCAGACCGATACCGGTGGCGATCATCAGCGCCACGGCCTGGCGCTGCTGGGCGTCGCTGCGGCCTACGCTCGTCTGGCTGCGGGAGAGCGCGTCCAGCAGCAGGAAGGTGACCACGATGCCCAAGCCCACCAGCCCGGGGCCTTGAAACGGCCCGCCCACCAACTGCGCTTGTTCCCAGGCTTCGCTGACGGCGTCCAGGCCGAGGAAGACCAGCAGGCCGGCGGTGACCGCCATGAGAAACGTCATCCAGCGCGGCCCCAGGCGGCGCAGCGCCGGCAGCCAGAACATGCCCAGGAAGACCGGGATGACGCCCACGTACAGGCCGATGAGCGTAAAGCTCACCAGCGTGCCGGCCGTGGGGGTGGCGGTGGCCGCCGCGGCCGCGATCTCCGTGGTGAAGGGGACGGCGTTGGCCGTGAAGAGCGTGGCCGCGTAGAACTCGCCGGCCACCCAGTCATACGGGACGGTAATGGTTGCCCGCCCCAGTCGCGGGAGGGTGGCGCTCGGCTCGGCCTGGAAGCGCCACAGCGCATCATTGATATTGACGATGGCGATGGTGATGGGCTCCGGGCTGGTGTTGCGCAGGTGGAACTCGATCACGCCCGGCTTGAGCACGGTCTGCTCAAAGGTGAGAAATTCCACCGGCGCGGCCGGCGTCACTTCCAGGCCGGCGCCGTTGGTGGCGAAGAAGAGGGCGATGACGCCGGCCAGCAGCAGCACCGGCAGCGCCAGCCAGCCCAGGGCGCGCAGATCGAAGGGCGGGCGGTCGGCGGCCAGGCGGGGAGCAGGGTTGGTTTCCATCTTAAGCCTCCACCTCGAACACGCCCGTCCAGCCCAGTTCGGCGAACTCGGTGACGTGCGCGTGGAACATATAGCGGCCCGGATACTTGTAGCGGAATTCCAAGATCCCGCGCTGGCCCTGGCCCTGGATCACGGTGTCCGTGAACTCGCTGGGGGTCAGGCTGGTGCCGGTGGGGTAATAGTGAAAGAAGTTGGCGTGCAGGTGAAACGAGTTGACCAGATCATATTCCAGGATATTCACCAGGAAGATCCGCACCAAGGCGCCGACTTTGATTTTGATCGGGTGCTGGTCGTAGTGGAAGGGGATGGTGTTGACGGCGTACAGGTCGTTGACGCCGTCGAAGTCAATGTCTAGGCCGTTCATCACCATGACAAATTCGTGGTCAGCGGGGTTGGGCCAGCCGGCCTTGGGATCAATGATGAAGGCGCCATACAGGCCTTTGGCGATATGCTTGGCCAGCGGCGGGATATGGCAGTGATACAGGTGCAGGCCGAACGGCTCGGCGTCGAACTCGTAAGTGAAGCGCCCGCCGGGCGGCACCGACTCGTAGACGCCGTCCATATTGGCTACATGCACGCCGTGGAAGTGGATGGTGTGCGCGTGCTCGGTGGCGTTGACAAAGTTGACGCGCACCCGGTCGCCCTCGCGCACGCGGATGGTGGGGCCGGGGACGCGCCCGTTGTAGGTCCAGGCCGGATACGTCAAGCCGGGGGCCACCTCCAGCGTCCGGTTGATGGCGAAGAAATCATAGGTGTGCAGGGTCTGGCCGGTCTCCAGCACGCTCACCACGCCGGCGTCGAAGTCGGTGAGCACGTCGGAGG
>JAGOBN010000395.1 GCA_017999235.1 Anaerolineales bacterium
AAGCGCATTTCTTCCCGCGCGCGCGGCGCCGGCACGTCTTCGGGGTCATCATATAAGGGCAAATCACTCATGCGGCGATTATAGCGTACCGCCCGCGGCTCCCGTATAATCTTTCCATCACCCAATCCCTCAATCACCAATCCCCAATCCCTCAATCACCAATCCCCTCATGTCCCTGCCCGATCTGGCTACCCCGCTCCTCGCCTGGTACGCCGCACACGGCCGGACCTTGCCCTGGCGCGGCGCGCGGGATCCGTACCGGGTCTGGATCGCGGAGATCATGCTCCAGCAGACGCAGGTGGAGACCGTCAAGCCGTACTACGCGCGCTGGCTGAAGCGCTTTCCCACCGTCCACGCGCTGGCGGCCGCGCCCCAGCAGGAGGTGCTGGCGCTGTGGGAGGGCCTGGGCTATTACTCGCGCGCGCGCAACCTGCACCGCGCCGCCCAGACCGTGGCGGCCGAGCACGCCGGCCGGCTGCCGCGCACGGTGGCGGAGCTGCTGGCGCTGCCCGGCATCGGCCGCTACACGGCGGCCGCCATCGCCTCGATCGCCTTCGGCGTGGACGCGGCCGTTCTGGACGGCAATGTGAAGCGGGTGCTGGCGCGGGTCTTTGATTATGCCGAGGATGTGAAATCCCCGCGCGGCGAGCGTGATCTGCAGGCTTTAGCCGAGCGCCTGCTGCCGGCCGGCCGCGCCGGCGATTACAACCAGGCGCTCATGGATTTGGGCGCCACCGTTTGCACCCCGCGCGCGCCGGCCTGCGAGCGCTGCCCCGTGCTGGAGCTGTGTCAGGCGCGGGCGCGCGGCCGGGAACTGCAGCGCCCGGTGGTGAAGCCCCGCGCCCCCACGCCCCACCACACCCTGGCGGTGGCCGTCATCCACAAGCTGGGCCGCGTGCTCCTCGTCCAGCGGCCGGCCGCTGAACTGCTGGGCGGGCTGTGGGCGTTCCCGACCGCACGCGTGGAGGCCGGTTCGCTGGCGGTCCCCCAGGCGCTGGGCCAGACCGTGCGCGCCGACTACGCGCTGGAGATCGCGGTGCAGGCGCCGTTCACCCAGGTCCGCCACGCGTACACGCACTTTCGGGTGACCGCCCAGGCGTTTAATTGTTTGTGGGCCGCCGGCCGGCCGGTTCCAGCGCGGGCGGGAGTACAGGTAAAATGGGTGCGCGTCGCCGCCCTGGCCGAGTATCCAATGGGTAAGGTGGATCGCCGCATCGCCCAGGCTCTCGTGGCGGCGCCTTGATGAGGCGCGTATGTCCTTAACCTCCGCCCCGGATTCGAATTTAATCACGGCCGCCGGCACCCACCCGGGTGAAACCGGCAAGAATAATGAGGACCGCTTCGCGGTGCTGTTTTTTCGCGCGCCGGGCGGCGAACCAGTGACGGTGGGCCTGGTCTGCGACGGGGTGGGCGGCCACAGCGCCGGCGAAGTGGCCTCGGACATGGCGGTCCGCCTGATCTCCGAGCAGATCGCGCGCGGCGCCGGCGATTATCCGGCGGTCTTTACCCAAGCCGTCGCCGCCGCCTCCGCCCAGATTGCGGAATTGGCGGAGGCCAACCTGCAGCAGCGCGGCATGGCCACCACCTGCGCCATCGCCCTGGTGCATGGCCGGCGCCTGTATACGGCGTATGTCGGCGACAGCCGGTTGTACCTGTACCGCCGCGCGTCCGGCCGCCTCCGGCAGATCAGCGTGGATCACACCTGGCTGCAGGCCGCCGTGGAGCATGGCCTGATCCGGCCGGAGGAGATGGCCAGCCACCCCAACCAGCATGTGCTGCTGCGCCATCTGGGCGGCAAGACCGACGCCCAAGCCGATCTGCGGATAAAACTCACCGAGACCGAGACGCCGGCCGAATCCGAAGCCAACCAGGGCCTGCGCCTGGAGGCCGGCGATACGGTCCTGCTCTGCTCGGACGGGCTCAGTGATTTGGTGCGCGCCGATGAGATCGAACAAGCGCTGGCCGGCGCCTTGCTTCAGCCGGCGGTGGACGGTTTGATCGACCTCGCCCGGCAGCGCGGCGGTTTCGACAACATCACCATCGTCGTCATGCGCGTGCCGGGCGCATGAGCGGTCCGCGGCTGCGGCCGTGCGGCGACGCGGCCGTTTTGGTGGCCTGGGAGGCGCGGTTGGACCCGGCGCTTAACGCTCACGCTCAGGCGCTGGCCGGCCGGCTGGCCGCGCGGCCGTGGGCGGGTCTGGGGGAAGCCGTCCCCGGCTATTGCACCCTCCTGGTTCATTACGACCCCGCTCAACTCACCTATGCCGAGGCCGCGGAACATCTGCGGGCGGTGTTGGTCGAGGCGGCCGCGCTGGAAGCGCCGCCCGGCCGGCTGGTCGAAATCCCGGTCCGGTACGGCGGTGAGGCCGGCCCGGATTTGGAAGTGGTGGCCGAGCACGCCGGCCTCTCACCGGCGGAGGTGGTCCGCGCCCACGCCGGCCGCGAGTATCGCGTTTACTTGATGGGGTTCACCCCTGGTTTCGCTTACTTAGGGGAGTTGGATGAGCGGATCGCCATGCCGCGCCTCGCGGCCCCGCGCCTGCGCGTGCCGGCCGGTTCGGTGGGGATCGCGGGCCGGCAGACCGGCCTCTACCCGCTGGAGTCTCCCGGCGGCTGGCGCGTGATCGGCCGCACCGCCGTGACCCTGTTTGACCCGGCCGCCGCCGCGCCCTTTTTGTTGGCGCCCGGCGACCGCGTGCGGTTTGTGCCGGAAGCGTGAACGCGCTGCGCGTGGAGGTCCCCGGCCTCCTGACCACAGTGCAGGACCTGGGCCGGCTGGGTTTCGAGCGTTTTGGCGTGCCGGCCTCGGGCGCCATGGACCCGTTTGCGCTGCGGGCCGCGAACGCGCTGGTGGGGAATCCGGCCGGGGCCGCCGGCCTGGAGCTGGGTTGGGATGGTTTGACCGTGACCGCCGGCGCGGAGGGCGTGTGGGCGGTGACGGGCGCCGGCGCCGGGTTGAGCGCGCGCGTCAATGGCCGCGCCCGGCCGCTGTGGACGGCGCTGTATCTGCGCGCCGGCGAAACGCTGGAGATCGAGAAAGCGCCGGGCGGCTGGGCGTATCTGGGGGTGCGCGGCGGGGTGGACGCGCCGCTCGTCATGGGCGCGCGCGCCACCTATCTGCGCGGCGGCTTTGGCGGCTGGCAGGGCCGGAGTCTGCGCGCCGGTGATGCGCTGCCCATCGGCCCGCTGCCCGGGGCTTGTCCGTGGCCGACCGTGGCCGGCCGGCGCTTGCCGCCCGAGGCGCGGCCCGCGTATGGGCCGGCGGTGACGGTGGGCGTTCTGCCCGGACCGCAGGCGGAGCGCTTTTCGGCGGAGCAGCTGGCCGTGTTTTTTTCGGCCGAGTACACGGTCACGCCCGAAGCGGATCGGATGGGTTACCGGTTGAGCGGCCCGGCGCTGCTCCCCGCCGAGCCGGATTTGCTTTCGGAGGCGATGCCGCTGGGCGCGATCCAGGTGCCGGCCGGCGGCGCGCCCATCGTGATGCTGGCGGATCGGCCGACGACGGGCGGCTACCCGAAGATTGCGGTGGTGGCCCGCGCTGATATCCCGCTGGTGGCGCAATGCCCGCCCGGCGGCCGGCTGCGTTTTCACGCATTAACCGTGGCCGACGCGCAAGCGCGTTACCGCGCCCAGCTGGCGGCGCTGCTTCAGATCGAAGATGACCCCAACGCCTCCGTCTCGCACGTCTGAGATCTCACCTCCAACTTCTATGACTTTGCTCACACTTGACCTCAACAGCGACCTCGGCGAGAGCTTTGGCGTCTGGCACATGGGCGACGATGCCGCGCTCATGGATTTGATCACCTCGGCTAATCTGGCGTGCGGGTTGCACGCCGGCGACCCGCTGGGGATGGCGCGCACCCTGCGGCTGGCGCAGCGGGCCGGCGTGGCCGTGGGCGCGCATCCCGGCTATGCGGACCTGCAGGGTTTTGGCCGGCGCGAGCTGCACTTGTCGCCGGAAGAGGTGGAGGCCCTGGTGTTGTATCAAGTGGGGGCGCTGGCGGGCTTGGCGCGGGCGGAGGGGCTGGCGCTCGGGCATGTTAAGCCGCATGGCGCGCTGTATAACCAGGCGGCCCGCGACCCGGCCCTGGCCGCCGCCATCGCGCGGGCGGTGGCCGCGTTTGACCGCAGCTTGATCCTGGTGGGGCTGGCTGGCTCGGCGCTGCTAAGCGCCGGCGCGGCGGCGGGGCTGCGGGTGGCGGCCGAGGGCTTTCCGGACCGCGCGTATAATCCGGATGGCACACTGCGGGCGCGCGGGCTGGCCGGCGCGGTGTTGGCGGCCCCGGCGGAAGTGGCCGCGCAGGCGGTTCAACTGGCGGTGGAAGGCATTCGGATTGGGGACCGGCGGCTGCGCGTGGACACGCTGTGTCTGCATGGCGATCATCCCGCGGCCGTGGCGAATGCGCGCGCGGTGCGGGCCGCGCTGACTGAACACGGGATTAAGGTGCGCGCCTTGGAAAAGGGGATGGCAGCGTGAGCGACGAACGGACTTTCTTTACCGATCATACCCTCGTAGATGCCGCGCTGCGCTTTGCGGCGCGGGCGCATGCCCGCCAGATGCGGAAAGGCACCGACGTGCCTTACATCGTCCACCCGGTAGGCGTCATGCTGGCGCTGCTGGAAGCCGGCGAAGCCGATCCGGAACTGCTGGCGGCCGCGCTTTTGCATGATACGGTGGAGGATACGGAAACCCCGCTCGAACTGCTGCGCGCGCAGTTTGGGGCGCGGGTGGCGGAGATTGTCGAGGGCT
>JAGOBN010000396.1 GCA_017999235.1 Anaerolineales bacterium
TGGGTTGGTAGCCCAACTCCTGGGCAGCCGCCAGCACCCGCGCGCGGGTCTCGCCCGAGACCCGGTCTTCCGCGCTGAAGACCCGCGAAACAGTGGATTGGGAGACCCCAGCCCGGTGAGCGACATCCACAGACGTAACGGTTTTGGGCGGCATAGCGTCGTTGGCGGGCCGAATTGAATGTCTCTAGACCAAGAATACGCCACGAATTGAATAGGTATTCATCGTAATAAATCTATATGTAAACCTTATCGACAAAATTCAGTGAATACGAATGCATTATAGACTCGATCTGTTCCATGTGTCAAGACTAACATTTGTTTGATCGTGAGAAACACCCCGAAATCTGGTCAAAACGGACTCAATTTTTGATTTATGTATTTAATGTATAGACATCTCTGATTTTGTATGCTAATGTCTGCATGCGTATGCAAATCGCCTTATTCCATCATTCAATGGGACATAATTAGCTATGCCGCACCCCCTTACAACGCCTGAGGAGATGCAGAAACGGGTCGTCCGGTTCACGGAGCTTAGAGAGCGCGGCATCCCGTTGATGTTCATTGACAGCGTCCTGCCCCGCCATTACCGCATGAACTTTGCCGTCGTCGGCGACACCGCCGCCGAGAACCCGGATTTCCAGCCCAGCCTGACCCAGCCGCACAAGTTCCAGATCGGCATGCTCAACGCCCCGCCTGGCAACGGCCCCGCCTACCACACCCACGATTACATTGAAGCTTTTTTTGTCCTCTCCGGGCGTTGGCGCTTTTACTGGGGCAACGACGCCGAAAACCCGCCGGAAGGTGAGACTTTCCTGGAGCCCTGGGACCTGATCTCGCTCCCGCCCGGCCTGTGGCGCGGTTTTGAAAACATCACCGCCGAGCCGGCCTGGCTCTTGGCCGTGCTTGAACCACATGAGGTCTTCGCCGGCAAGGACCCGTACTGGGCGCCCCAGGTTACCCGCCAGGCGGCCCAATACGGTTTTCAGGCCGATGAACGCGGCCGGATGATCAAGCCCGCCAATTACGCAGACCTCCACCGGCAGGTGGCGGCCGAATTACAGCCCGGCGTCCAAGCGCCCATTAGCGTTTCTCATCCGTAACCAATGAACACCCGCCTGTCCTCCCCCACCCAGACCGTCCTGATCGGGCCAGACCAACCCTTCGTGATCATTGGCGAGCGCATCAACCCCACCGGCCGCAAGCTTTTGGCGGCCGAGATGGCGGCCGGCAACTTTGACCGGGTCCGCAAGGACGCCCTGGCCCAGGTGGCCGCCGGCGCCCAGATGCTGGATGTGAACGCCGGCGTGCCCATGGGCGACGAGCCCGCCCTGTTAGCTGAAGCCGTGCGCGTGATCCAGGCCGTCACGGCCGTGCCGCTGTGCCTCGACTCATCCATCGTGGCGGCGCTGGCCGCCGGCCTGGCCGCCTATCAGGGCAAGGCCCTGGTCAACTCGGTCACCGGCGAAGACGAGCGCCTGGACGCGGTCCTGCCCCTGGTGGCCCAGCATCACGCCGCCGTCATCGGCATCTCCAACGACGAGACCGGCATCTCCGAAGACCCCCACGCGCGCTTTATCATCGCCAAGAAGATCGTGGAGCGGGCCGAGGCGTTCGGCATCCCGCGCACCGACGTGCTGATCGACCCGCTGGCCATGCCCATCGGCGCGGTGCGCTACGCCGGCGCCGCTCTGCTCACCCTGGTCCGCCGCCTGCGCGACGAATTGGGCGTCAACACCTGCTGCGGCGCGTCCAACATTTCCTTTGGCCTGCCCGACCGGCCGGGCATCAACGCCGCCTTCGCGGCCATGGCCATTGGGGCCGGGATGACTTCCGCCATCATCAACCCGCTCGAGCCGGACGTGCGCCGCGCCATCGCCGCCGCCGACGCCCTGCTGGGCCACGACGAGAACTGCGCGCGCTGGATCACGGCCGCGCGCGAACGCGCCGCCCAAGCCGCGGCCGCCCAACCGGCCGCCGGCGCCGCGCCTGCCTCTGGCACACCGGCCGAGCCCGCCGCCAGCGCCGCCCCCCGCAGCCGGCCGCGGCCCCGCCCCACCACCGCCGGCTGACCCCGGAGACAAGGACCGCCCATGAATCCCCGCGAGCGCTTTAACGCCGTCGTCAACCACCGCGAGCCGGACCGCGTGCCCATCGACTGGGGCCGGCACGTCGGCTCCATCCACCGCAACGGCTACGCCAAGCTGGCCGCCTACCTGAACGATCCGGACCTAAAAAACAAGGATGTCGTCCTCGACCGGATGGTGCAGAACGTGGTCCTGGATGAGAAGCTGCTGCAGCGCTTCAACGTGGACTTCCGCTGGCTCTCGCCGCACTGGATCGGCGTGAAGGAAGTGGCCGGCCAGGACGCCTACATTGATATGTGGGGCATCACCTGGACCTACATGCTCAACGCCTACAGCCTGACCGGCTCGCCCCTGCGCAGCATCACCACGCTGGCGGAGCTGGAACGCCACCCCTGGCCGGACCCCTACGACCCCGCCATTTACGCCGGCCTGGGCCAGATCGCCAAACACTGGCATGAGAACAGCGACTACGTGGTGGTGGCGGACAGCATCAAGGGCGGCCTGCTGACCAAAGCCCTCCAGATCCGCGGCTACGAGTCGTTCTTCGCCGACCTGGCCCTCAACCAGCCCTTTGCCGAGGCCCTGCTCGACAAGCTGCTGTGGCTGTACAAGGAAATGTGGACGGGCTACCTCAAAGAGGTCGGGCCGTACGTGCAGCTGGTGTACTTCACCGACGATATCGGCGCGCAGAACTCGATGATGATCTCGCCCGACACCTTCCGCACCATCATCAAGCCGCGCCTCAAGAGCCTGATTGACCACATCAAGGGCATGGCCGACGTCAAATTCATGTATCACACCGACGGCTCGGTGGTGCCGGTGCTGGGCGACATCGCCGACATGGGTGTGGACATCCTCAACCCGATCCAGACCTCGGCCATGGGCATGGATACGTATTGGATGAAGGAAACCTTTGGCGACCGGCTGTGCTTCCACGGCGCCGTCGACGTCCAGCAGATGCTGCCCTTCAGCACCCCGGCGCAGGTGAAGTACGACGTCGCCAAGCGCATCTGGGATCTGGGCCGCGGCGGCGGCTTCATCATTTCATCCTGCCATGATGTGGGCGAGGACGTGCCGCCGGAAAACGTAATGGCGATGTTCGAGGCCGCGCGCGAGTACGGCCAGTATCCGCTCAAGCTGGACGGCATCCTCAAGCCCGAACACCTGCATCCCGCCGCTCAAGCGCCGGCCGCCGCGCCGGCCGAGCCCCAGCGCGCCCGCCCGCGGCCCCGCCGCTGATCTGTTTAGGAGCCCACCATGTCTGACCGACGCGAAACCCTGCTCGACGAGCTTTACAACCACACCCTCAACGGCGAAGCCGAGCCCGTGGTGGCGCTGACCAACGAGGCGCTGGCGCTGGGCATCCCGGCCGTGGAGATCCTGTTTGACGGCCTGATCCCGGCCCTGGAAGAAGTGGGCCGGCTGTTTGAAGAAGGCACCTACTTTGTGCCGGAGATGATCATCGCGGCCAAAGCCATGCGCGCCGCGATGATCATCCTCCAGCCCCTCATCGCCCAGACCGGCGCCAAACCGCTCGGCGTCTTCGTCATGGGGACCGTCAAGGGCGATATCCACGACATCGGCAAAGACCTGTGCAACATCATGCTGGAGGGCGCCGGCTTCAAGGTGGTCGACATCGGCGTCAACGTGGCGCCGGAGGCCTTCGCCAACGCCATCCGCACCCACCAGCCGGACGCCGTCGGCATGAGCGCCTTCCTGACCACCACCATGCCGATGTTCAAGGTCAACATGGAGTACCTGGCCGGCCTGGGCCTGCGCGATAAGGCCCTGTTCTACGTCGGCGGCGCGCCGGTGACGGCCGAGTACGCCGCCAAAGTGGGCGCCGACGGCTACGCGCCGAACGGCAGCGCCCTGGTGCGGGACCTGAAGGCGCGCCTGAAAGTGGCCGCGTAGGAAACCGCCCATGCTGGAAGTTCAAGGCCTGCACCACGTCAGTCTGATCGTCCGCGACGTCGCCGCTTCCCAGCGCTTCTTCTGTGAGGTGCTGGGGATGGAGCCGGCTTCGCCGCCGGCCAACTTCAAGTTCACGGTGGCCTGGGTGCGCAAAGGCCGGGCCGAACTGCACCTGGTTCAGGCCGAGGACGCCGTCCAGGCGCCCGGCGACAAGGAGACCTGGTCCCGGCCGGACCGCGACGCCACCTTTGCCCGGCACGTCTGCCTGCAGATCAACAGCGTGGAGGCCCTGGTGGAGACGCTCCGCGCCCATCAGGTGCCGATTGTGGCCGGCCCGCGTGCGCGCGGCGACGGCCCCTCCCAGACGTACATCCACGACCTGGACGGCCACCTGATCGAACTGGTCTGCCTGAACCCGGCCCATTAGCCATGGGGTCACGGAGCTACCGTGAATTCGCGGTGTCTCCATGGCCGATTTATCGGATTGAGGCCGCGCATGAGTGAGCCTATCACCCGGATTGGTTTTATCGGCCTGGGCCGCATGGGCCAGCCCATGGCCCGCAATTTGCTCCGGGCCGGCTTCGCGCTCCAGGTCTATGACACGCTCCCGGACCGGGTGGCGGCCCTGGCCGAGCACGGCGCCCAGCCGGCCGGCTCGCCGGCCGAAGCCGCCGCCGGCGCCGACCTGATCATCTCCATGATCCTGGACGACGCGGTGCTGGAAGCGGTGGCGCTCGGGCCGG
>JAGOBN010000397.1 GCA_017999235.1 Anaerolineales bacterium
ACCACGGCGAAGGAGACGCACCATGACCACCCGACGCTGGTTGTTGGCCTGGTTAAGCCTGGCCCTGGCCCTTTCACCTTTGGCGGTGGCGCGCGCCGCGCGGCCGGCGCAGACCGCCAACCTGTTGACGAACGGCGGCTTTGAAGACGCCACGACCGCGGCCACGGCCACCGGCTGGATCGCCTGGTGGCAAGAGTCGCCCCGGCCGGCGGACGGGGGCCTTAACTACGCCTTTAAACCCAGTTGGAACGTGGAGAGGAAAAGCGCCGGCGCTGCGCCGGAGCTGGTGCTGGCCGGCGATAAAGCCCAGCGCGTCATTAATAGCTGGGATCCCTGGTGGGCGGGCGTCAAACAGGTGGTCTTCGCGCCGGCCGGCGCCCGGGTGCGGTTGACGGTCAGTGCGCGGCTGTGGGCGGCGGCCGGCAATTGGCCGACAGCTTCGGATACGGATGTGGCGGCGCGCGTCCAGGTGGGCCTGGAGCCCAACGGCTCCGATAATCAACTGGCCTCCACGGTCGTGTGGTCGTCCGCCATTACGCCGCACAACGGCTGGGGGACGGTGACGGTGGAGACGGTGGTCGGGAGCGCCGGCCGGGTGGGCGTCTTCCTGGGCGCCGATTATCGCGGCTATTCACGGCAGTTCCTGGCGGCCTTTTTTGACGAAGCCGCGCTGACCGTGGTCGCCGGCGGCACGCCGGCCCCCGGCGCCACGCGCACCTCCACGCCGACCGGCACGCTGGCGCCCACAGGTACGCCGGCGCCGAACGCCACGCTGACGCCCACGGCGGTGCCGACCGGCGCGCCGGCCGCCTATGTCGTCAAGGCCGGCGATACGCTGAGCGCCATCGCGCGCCGCTTTAATTTGTCGCTCCCGGCGTTGATGGCGGCCAATCAGATCACCAACGGCGACCGGATTTTTGTCGGGCAGGTGCTGATCATCCGCGGCGGCGCCGGCCAGCCGCCGGCGGGCGCGATTATCCACATTGTCCAGCGGGGTGATACGCTTAACCGGCTGGCGCGGCGGTATGCCATCACCGTGGCCCAGCTCAAAGCCTGGAACACGCTCAAGACCGACGTGATCTACATCGGCCAGCGTTTGATTGTTGGCCCCTAGCGCGCCGCCCGGCGCGCCCCTGGTATGCGAGGTTATCGAATGATGATGAAGTTACTCCGTCTTTGCCTGGCGGCCGGCCTGGCCGCCGCCATCCTGGCCCCGCTGGGAACGCCGGCGGCGGCGGCCCCGGCCGCGCAAGCCGCGAACCTGCTCACGAACGGCGGCTTTGAAACCGCCGGCTCCGGTTCCGGCACGGCCAATTGGACCCACTGGTGGAGCGAATCGCCGAAGCCCGCCGACGGCTCGTTCAACTACGCTTTCAAACCCAGTTGGAATCAGGAATCGCTGAGCGGGGGCGCGGCCAGCGCCTTCATCTACGCCGGCAACAGCTCCCAGCGGATTGTCAACAACTGGGATCCGTGGTGGGCGGGCGTCCGGCAGGTAGCCACGGCGCCGGCCGGCGCCACGGTCCGGCTGACAGTGTATGCGCGCGCCTGGGCCACCAATGGCAGCTGGCCCGCTTCCTCGGATACCTCCACCCCGATCCGCATCCAGGTGGGCCTGGAGCCCAGCGGCAGCGACAACCAGTTCGGCGGCACCGTTGTCTGGTCCGGCGCCATCGCCCCGCATGACAGCTGGCAAACGGTGTCGGTGCAGGCCACGGTCGGCGCGGCCGGCAAGGTGGGGGTGTTTATCAGCGCCGATTATCGCGGCTCGTCGCGCCAGTTTATGAGCGCGGTCTTTGACGAGGCGACGCTGACCGTGGTGAGCGCCGGCGCCGCGCCCACCAGCGCGCCCGGTGGCGGCACCGCGCCCACGGCGGCGCCGGCCGCGCCGGTCGCCACCGCCGTGCCGTTTGTCAAACCCACCCCGGGGCCGGACGGCAACATCGTGTATGTGGTGCAGCCCGGTGACTCCGCCTGGGGCATTGCCGCCAACGCCGGCTTGACCCTGCAGCAGTTGACCGACCTCAACGGCGGCATCAACTTGAATTTCATCAGCGTCGGCCAACGCCTGGTGATCGGCCAGGGGCAGCCCTCCACCCCGCCGACGGCCACGGCCGCGCCTGAGCCCACCCAGGACCCGAACGCGCCCACCGCCGTGCCCGAGCCCACCGCCACCACCGCCGGGGAACCGACGGCCGCGCCGACCGCGGCGCCGCCGGGCGGCAAGCTGTGCGCGCGCATCTACGAAGATCAGAACGGCAACGCCCTGCGGGAAGAAGGCGAGACCTCGGTGGCCGGCGGCAACTTGACGGTGATTGACGCCGCCAGCGGCGCGCCCGTGCAGGCCTATACCACGCAGGCCGGCGAGGAAGAACACTGCTTTGAGGGCATTACGCCCGGCGTGTACACGCTGGCGGCCGCGCCGCCGGCCGGCTATAACGCCACCACCAGCGCCAACGCCCGGCTGGAAGTGCAGGCCGACGCCAGCGTCAATATCGAATTTGGCGCGCAGAAGAGCGGCGGCGGCGCCGTCCAGCCCGCCCCGGCCGACGATGGTTCCGCGATGCGCGTAGCGCTCTTTGGCGCGGCCGGCATCATGCTCATCCTGCTGGCGGCCGGCATCGCCGGTTTCCTGATGCTGCGCCGGCGGTGAGTTCGGCGTTCACACCGCGGAAGGCGGAAGGCGGCTGGCGGCTGACTCTTAACCGCCTCCTGCCTTCCGCCTGCGGTCTGGTTTTAGCGGCGCTCGCGGCCGCGCCCCTCTTTTCCAACCCCGGTTTCCTCAGCACGCGCGGCATCGGTGATTCGCCGAACCTGCTGTTTCGCGTCCATCAGCTGCTCGCCAGCCTGGCGGCCGGCGAGTTCCCGGCCCGCTGGATGCCGGACGCCGCTTACGGTTACGGCCTGCCGTACTTCACCTACTATGCCTCGGCCTCCACGCACCTGGCGGCCGCGCTGAAGGCCTACGGTTTCTCCTACGTCAGCGCGCTAAAACTCACCCAGGCGTTGGCGCTGCTGGCCGGCGCCGGCGGGTTGTGGGGCTGGCTGCGCGCGGCCGGCTTCAGCCGGGGCGCGGCGGCCTTGGCCGCGGCCGCGTATACGTTCGCGCCGTTCCACCTGGTCAACCTGTATATCCGCGGCGATTCGCTGGCGGAGTTGTGGGCGCAGGGGCTGTTCCCCTGGGCGCTTTGGGCCGCGCAGCGGCTGCTGGAGCAGCCGACTTTTGCGCGCGCCGGCGCGCTGGCTGATGTGGTGGCGCTGTTGATCCTGACGCACAACATATCCGCCCTGAATTTTCTGCCGCTGGTGGGGCTTTATCTGGCCCTGGGCGGCTGGCGGCGGGCGCGCACCCGCTGGCCGGCGGCGGCCCTGGCTGTGCTATGGGGTCTGGCGCTGACCGCTTTTTTCTGGCTGCCCGCCCTGCGCGAGGGCGAGTTTGTCCAGTTGGGCGACCTGACGCGGGGTTACTTTTTCTACGGCAACCACTTTCGCGGCGGGGACCTTTTCCAATGGACGCCGTTGTTTGATTACGCCGGCCAGCCCTTCAGCCTGGGCCTGGTCCAAACCGCGCTGGCGGCGGCCGGCCTGGTGGTCTGGCTGTGGCGCGCCGTGGCTCACCGCCGCTGGCCGGCGGTGGAGGTTTTTCTGGTGGCCGGCCTGGCGCTGACCACGCTGCTCATCACGCCGCTCTCCAGCCCGCTGTGGGAGCATGTGCCGCTGCTGCGCTACACCCAGTTTCCGTGGCGCTTCCTGGCGCCGCAGGCGCTGTTTTTGGCCGCGCTCACCGGTTATCTCGCGGCGCCGGCCGGCGCGGAGGCGGGCTGGCGGCGCTGGGGGCGGATCGGCGTCAGCGGGCTGGGCGGGCTGGCGCTGGCCGTCAGCGCGCTGGCGGGCCTGCGCCTGGAGTTCATCCCGCTTACCGACGCGGACGTAACGGCCGAGCGTTTGAACGTGTATGAGTACTTCACCACCGCCCTCGGCAACACCGTCAACGCCGAGTATCTGCCGTCCGCCGTCCGCCCGCGCCCGTTCACGTCCGCGGCGCTGCTGGGCCGCGCGCCGCGCCTCACGGCGCTGAGCGGCACAGCCGAAGGCGAACGCGTGTGGCGGCGCGGCGCCGCTGAGGAATGGCAGGTGCGGGTGGCCGGCCCCGAACCGGCGGTGATGGCCTTTCCCACGTTCTATTGGCCGGGCTGGGAGGCCGCCATTGACGGGCAGCCGGCGCCGGTGCGCGCCGCCGAGGGCCTGGGGTGGCTGACGGTGGAAGCGCCGGCCGGCGCGCACACGGTCACTTTCCGGCTGGGCCGCACGCCCCTGCGCCTGGGCGCGGAAGTCTTTAGCCTGCTCGCCTTGGTTGTGCCCGCGGCCGTTTACCTCTGGCGCCGGCGCCGGGCTGTGTCTCTGACTCCGTCCACGGCGGCATGGCGCCCGTGGCTGCTGGTCAGCGGGATGGGGGTCTTGGGGTTTTTGGTCCTGCGGCTCATCCCCTCCGCGCCCCCCAGTGCCGCGCCGCTGTCTATGGATTTTGACACGCTGGCTTACCCGCATGCCGCGCCGGTGCGCTTTGCGAACGGCGCGGCGTTGACGCAGGTGGCGTATTCCGCCACACATTTGCCGTCCGGTGCCACGCTCACCGTCACCACCCACTGGCGCGCGCCGGTCACCGCCACAGCCGTCTTCCAAATCGCCGCGCCCTTGGCGAACTTCGCCGCGCC
>JAGOBN010000398.1 GCA_017999235.1 Anaerolineales bacterium
GGGCGGCGCGGCGCGGAAGAGCGTGGCCAGGAAGAGCGCGCGCCGGACCGCGAAGAGCGCCAGCACGGCAAAGCCGAGCGCCGTGAGGGCGGTGAGCGCCAGCGCCGCCGGCGTCATGGCGCGCCCTCGCGCCGGCCGGCCAGGGCGCCGCGCGCGTACACCCAGACCCGTTCGGCGACGTGGCGCGGATAGGCGAGCGCGGCCTGCCAGGGATGCGCCAAATGATACTTGGCCTGGAGCTGGCCCAGCGGCGGCAGGGCCGCAAAGCGCAGGACGCCGGCCCGCTCACGCCACGATTCGGCCGCCAGAAAGGTCAGCCGGTAATCCTGGCCGCGCCCGCGCAGTTGGTAATGGCTGGTGAGCGTATCGTCCGCGCCCTCCGTCTCCAGCCAGGCGCGCCATTGCGGCGGCGCGGCGGCGGCCAGGGCCGGCCAGACCGGCGGCAGCGGCGCGCCAAAGAGCGCGTGCGCCAGCCACAACGCCGCATACACAAAACGGCTGACGCCGGCGGCGTCAGCCAGCGCCAGCACCCGGTTCCAATCCAGCGGCGCGGCGGCCTGGAACCGCGCCACGTCGAGCAGTTGATTCAAGCGCGCCTCGCGCTCCACCAGATGGCCGGCGAAGTGCATGGCCAGATGCACCAGTGTGTCCTCATCGCCGAGCACGCGCATGGGGACGCCGGCCACTGGACGCTCCACGGCCCGCAGCCAGGGATCGGGCAGGGCGCGCACTGCCAGGCCGCGCCAGCCGGTCTCCCACAGTCCAATGTGCAATTCCACCGGGCGGGGATAGAGCGGGTCAAAGAGATACCCGTCCCACGCATAGCCCGCGTTGCGCCAGAGCGGGGGCAGATGTTTTTCCACCCAGGCGTCCTTGGCCGGCAAGGGCCGGAAGCCGGCGGCGCGCAGCGCGGCGTGGCCGGCCGCGGCGTGCTCGGCCGGCACGAGCAGATCGTGGTCGTACAGCACGCGTTCGGCCGGGTCCGCGTACAGGCGCTCGACCAGCGGCCAGCCCTTGAGGACCAATTGCGGGACGCCGGCGCGATCCAGGAGGACCTGCACCTCCACCAGCTCGGCGCGGATGTGCGCGTTGCGGGCGCCGTTATCGGCGTGGGCGCGGGCCAGACGGGCGCGGGCGGCCGGCGGCACCGCCTCCCACAGGCCGGCGCGCCGCCACTCGGCCGCCAGGAGCGGCGTCAGGCTGTGGCGGTCGGCGTGGGTGAGCAGGGCGTCCCACGCCAGCGCGGGGCGCGCCAGGCGCTCGGCCAAATCCGGCGGCGGCGCGGCGAGCCGCAGGGAGTCGGTGAGCAAGCGGATATCGGCGGGCGCGGGCATGGCGGTTAATAGTGGCCCAGGCTGCCGGTCCGGCGCACCTGGCGCAGCGCGGCGTGGATGGCCCACACGCCCAGCGGCCCGAGGGCGACGCTGAAACCGGCCAGGATCAGCGCGTAGCGGCCCAGCGCCGCGAATGACTGGCCGTGCAGGAGCGCCAGCCGCAGGCCCTCCAGACCGTGGCTGAGAGGCAGGAGATACGCCAACGGGCGCAGCAGTTCGGGCAGGGCGCTGATGGGGAAGTAGACGCCCGCGAACATATAGAGCGTCACATCCGCCAGCCAGCTCAATGGGTCGGAGCGTTTGAAGACCAGCACAAACGCGGCGGAGAGCAAGCCCCAGCCGGCCAGAGCCGTGAAGGTCAGCGCGCCCAGGCCGAGCGCGGCCGGCCAATCCGCGCGCGAGAAGTCCGCGCCCAGGAACAGCGCGCCGGCCGCCAACTGCGCGGCCGCGATCAGCAGCCCCTCCACCAGGGTCCACAGCGCCGGCCCCAGCAAGGCCAGCGCCGGCGGCGTGGCGGTCACCAGCAGCGGCTCCAGGGTGCCGGCGGCCAGTTCGTGCTCCAGTTCGCGCGCGAACTGTTTGAGGCTCAGGCTGAAGAAGCGCGCCAGGACGCCGCCGATCAGCAGGAAGGTGAAGTAATCTTCACCGGGCTGGGCGCGGCCGAGAAAATCCGCCAGCACGCGGTAAAAAACCAGCACCAGCGCGGCGCCGAGATAGTTGCCGAAGAAGCTCAGGCGGTAGCTGGCGGCCTGCAGGAAGCCGCGGCGGGTGAGGGCGAAGAGGCGCATCTACTTGAGCAGGCTCACCAGCCCGTCGTCTTTCGGGCCGAAGCGTTTGACCGGCAGCTCGGTGGCGGCCAAGGCGGCCCAGAAGGCGCCGGCCGGCGGCGCGGGAAAGGTCAGTTCGGCCACCAGCGGCGAGATGACGGCGGCGGTGGCCACGGCGGCCAGGGCGGCCAGCCGTTCCCGCAGGTCCGCCGCCGGCTCCGCCAATTCCAGACGATACACCACGCTGGCGCTGGCCTCGCGGATCAGGTCAGCGGGGGCGCCGGCGGCGCGCAGCCGGCCGGCCTCCAGGATCGCCACCCGGTCGCACAACTGCTCCATCTCGGCCAGATCGTGCGTGGTCAGCAGGATCGTCTTGCCGCGCCGGCGCACCAGCTCATCCTTCAACAGCGCGCGCAGGGCCGCGGCCGAGAGCGTGTCGAGGCCCTTGGTGGGCTCATCCAAAAAAATGACCGGGGGATCATGCAGCAGGGCGCGGGCCACGTTGAGCTTCTGGCGCATGCCGGTGGAGAAGGTCTGCGCCGGCGCCTCGGCCGCCGCGCTCAAGCCGAAGAACTCCAGCATCTCCGCGCTGCGCCGGCGCGCGGCGGCGGGCCCCAGCCCTTGCAGCGCCGCGAAGAACTCCAGGTTGGCGCGCGCGCTCAGCCGGCCGTAGAACGCGCTCTCGTCGCTCACCACCAGGCCGATGCGGGCGCGCACCTGGGCGGCCTGCCGGACGACGTCATAGCCCAGCACGCCGGCGGCGCCGGCGCTGGGCGTGACCAGCGTGGCCAGGATGCGGATGAGCGTGGTCTTGCCGGCGCCGTTCGGCCCGAACAGCCCGCAGAACTCGCCCGGCGCGATCGTCAACGTCAGGCCGCGCAGGGCTTCCACCGCGCCGCGCCGGCCGGGGTAGCGGTGCTGCAGCCCGGCGACCGCGATGGCGGGCGTCAGGGCGCCACCTCGTCCAGCGGCTTGTCGGTGGGATAGAAGTGAATGTAGGTGTTGCCGGGCGCCAGCGTCAGCGGGCTGCCGTCCGCCAGCGTCAGCGTAAACCAGTCCGTGGGCGCGGCGCGCGTCCAGACGGCGGTAAAGCGCTGGCCGTCGCGCAGGAGCACGGCGTCGCCGGACCCGAGCAGCTGCACGTCCACCGAGCGCGAGCCGTTGCTGTCCTCGATGATGTCGGTCTGCTGGTGGACGGCGCGGATGATCAGCACGTTGCGGGCGGAGAGGGTCTGGCCGCTGACCGCGTCCACGTGCGCGCTGGCGCTGGCCGGCGCCTCGGCCTGCGTCAGATAGCGCTCCCAAACGCCGGCCGCCGTCCACTGCCAGCGCACCCAGTAACTGTTGTGGTGGCGCACGGTGAGCGCGGCCAAGGGCTGCCCGCCGGCCGGCGGCGTGTCCGAGAAGGCCAACTGCGGCGGCGGGCGGCCGGGCATGGGGATGGCGCGCTGGCGGGCGGCCTCCCAGATCGAGGCGGTGCTGACGAAGACATCAAAGGGCGGGCGGCGCTTCTCCGGCTGCTGCGTGAAGCCGGGATGGTTGCGGAAGTAATCCAGCGTGCTGGCCCAGATGCGGTCGTTCTTCTCAAACAGTTCCAGCACCGGCCGGCTGGCGCCGACATGGACGAAGATCGCGTCGAACAGCGGCACCAGCTGCAGATCGATCAGGCGGCCGGAGCGCACGCCCGCGATCTCGGCCGCGTCCTGGCAGTAATAGATGGCCGAGAAGCGCGTGATGCCGCCCTCGGCCAGCGTCTCAAAGACCAGATCCGCCTGCGCCAGGCCGGATTGCGGGCGCTCCGGGTTGGAGTTGCCGATCTGGACCAGGATGGGGCGCAGGCCGGCCAGCCGCGTGCGCGAAGCGGGCTGGCCCGTGAACGGACACGGGATCGTATCGTCCGGCGCGGGGGCGGTGGGGGTGAACACCGCCGTGCGCGTCGGCGCGGCTGTAGCCGCGGTCGTGGCCGCGGCCACGACCGGCGCCGTGGCGGGGGCGGCGGCGCTGAACTCCGGCGCGGCCGTGGCCGGCGAGATGGCGGATGGCACGCTCAACGTGGGGGGCGCGGACGCGCAGCCGATGAGCCAGAGCGCCAGGAGGGGCCAGAGCCGTTTCATCGCAGGGTCTCCAAAGTGGTCAGCACGCCGGCGGGATCAGCGCCCAGGGTGAGCCGATGGCAGGCGGCCAGGGTTAACAGGTGTTCCAGGCTGCGCGTTTGCGTCCGCAGGCGTTCGGGCTCGTCCCAGTACACGGTGTGCGCGGCCAGCGCGGCGCGCGCCTCCGCCTCCGGAAGCGGGGCCAGCGTGGTGTGGGGCTGGCCGGCGCGGCGCTCCGTCAGGCAAACGTGGAGAACGGCCGGCGTCACCGTTGTGGTCACCACCGCGTCCGGATGCGCGGCGCGCAGATCCACCACGGTCTTGCGCTGTTCGCGGACCGTCAGCGGGTCGCCGGCATACTCCGGAAAGCGCGCCTGCGCGTCATCGCGCAGCTTCACTTCGCCGATCGGATAGCCGGCCGCCGCGAGGTGGTCGGCGCGCGGCTGGAAGAGCAGCATCCCATCCGCCAGGAAATGCCAGCCGGCGCGCAGCAGCCGCAGCGCGGTGGTGGAT
>JAGOBN010000399.1 GCA_017999235.1 Anaerolineales bacterium
GGTCGGCGCGCATTTTGATCTGGCGCTCGGACTCTTCGCCGGACACATACAGCACCGGGCCGGCGATCTCGGTCATCAGCAGCGTCATTTGGAGGAGCAGGGTGCTCTTGCCGATGCCGGGGTCCCCGCCCACCAGCACTAGCGAGCCTGGCACGATGCCGCCGCCCAGGACGCGCGCCAGCTCGCCAATCGGCAGCGGCCAGCGGGCGTCGCTGTCGCCGTCAATTTCCCGCAGGCGCTTGGGCGCGGAACGGCCGCCGGCCAGCGGGGCGCGGGCGGAGGCCTTGGCCGGCTCCGCCACCACCTGCTCGGTCATGGAATTGAACGTGCCGCAGGCCGGGCAGCGCCCCATGAAGCGGGCCGCCACGCGCCCGCACTGCTGACACACATATTGCGTTTTGGTCTTGGTCATGGGCGTGAATCCTTGCGCCGATTAAACCCCACTTGGCCTCAAAAAGCAAACATCTGTTCTGGTGGCCGGCCAAAAAAGAGCACCGGACGGCGGACCATCCGGTGCTCTCGGGGGGCGGGTCTAGACCGCCGGGGCGGCCGGCAGCACGGCCTCGGGCGCCGGCGGTCCGTCAGCCGCGTCCGCGTCGCGGCTGCTGATCAGGATAATCTCGCCGTCCTTGACTTCCACGCGCACGGTGTCGCCGGGCTGGGCGCGGCCGGCCAGCAGGGCGTCGGAGAGCGCGTCTTCCACCTTGCTCTGGATGACGCGGCGCAGCGGCCGCGCGCCCATATCCGGGTCGTAGCCCAGCTCGGCCAGCTTGTCGCTGGCTTCGGGCGTCAGGACCAGGGTGATCTGGTGCTCGTTGACGCGCACCTGCACCTTGCCCACTTCCAACGCCACGATCTGCTTGATCTCGTCCTTGGTCAACGCGCGGAAGACGATGGTGCCGTCCAGGCGGTTGATGAACTCCGGCCGGAAGACGCGCTTGAGCGATTCGGTCAGCTTCTTGCGCATCTCGTCGTAAGCCATTTGCTCGGTCACCGCCTCATCGCGCCGGATGGCAAAGCCCAGCGAGGTCTGGCGCTTGATCAGGTCCGCGCCGATGTTCGAGGTCATGATGATGATGGCGTTCTGGAAGTTGACCTTCTTGCCCTTGGCGTCCGAGAGGTGGCCTTCTTCCATGATCTGCAGCAGCATGTTGTGGGCCTCGGGGTGGGCCTTCTCCACCTCGTCGAACACCACGATCGAGTAGGGCCGGCGCCGAATGGCCTCGGTCAGCTGGCCGGCGTCCTCGTAGCCCACGTAGCCGGGCGGCGCGCCCACCAGCCGGGAGACGGTGTGGCGCTCCATGAACTCGGACATATCCAGCTGGATGACTGAGTCCTCGCTGCCAAACATGAACTCGCCCAGGGCTTTGGTCAGCTCGGTCTTGCCCACGCCGGTCGGCCCCAGGAACATGAAGGTGCCGATCGGGCGCTTGGGGTCCTTGAGGCCGGCGCGCGCGCGGCGCACGGCTTTGGAAATGGCCTCAATCGCCTCGTGCTGGCCGATGATGCGCTCGTGCAGCGCGCCTTCCATCTTCAGCAGCCGGCTGGTCTCTTCTTCCGAAATCTGCGTGACCGGCACGCCCGTCCACATCGAGACCACCTCGGCGATATCGGCGGCCTTGACCTGCGGGCTGCTCTCCCGGTCCCAGCCGGAGCGCATCTGCTCGATGTTGGCCTCCACCTCGGCCTGGCGGTTGACCAGCTCCTGGGCGTCCTCCAGCCGGTCTTCTTCCACGGCCAGCTGGTGTTCCGACCGCAGCGTGCGCAGCTCGCCGATGGCGGCCTTGAACTTGCGCGCCTCCGGGCTCTTGTACATCCGCACCCGCGAGGACGATTCATCGATCAGGTCGATGGCCTTGTCCGGCAGGAAGCGGTCCGGCACGTAGCGGGCCGAGAGGTGGGCCGCCGCTTCCAGGGCCTCATCCGTGATGGTCAGCTTGTGGTGCTCTTCGTACGCGCCCTTGACGCCGTGCAGGATGGCGATGGTCTCTTCGATGCTCGGCTCATCCACATGCACGGGCTGGAAGCGGCGCTCCAGGGCGGCGTCGCTCTCGATGTGTTTGCGGTACTCGTCCAGCGTGGTGGCGCCGATGACTTGCAGTTCGCCGCGCGCCAGCGCCGGCTTGAGGATGTTGGCGGCGTCCACCGACGAGCCGGCCGCGCCGGCGCCCACCAGCATGTGGACCTCGTCGATGAAGAGGATCGCCTCGGCCTGCTTGAGCTCGTCGATGACGCGCTTCAGCCGCTCCTCAAATTGGCCGCGGTACATGGTGCCGGCCACCAGCGACCCCACGTCCAGCTGCAGCACACGCTTGCCCAGCAGCGGCTCGGGCGTCTCGCCCAACACGATGCGCTGGGCCAGCCCCTCCACGATGGCGGTCTTGCCCACGCCGGGCTCGCCGATCAGGGCCGGGTTGTTTTTGGTGCGGCGCGCCAGGATCTGGATGACGCGCTCGATCTCGGTCTCGCGCCCGATCACGGGATCGAGCTTGTTCTCTTCCGCCAGGGCGGTCAGGTCGGTGGCCAGCTGATCCACCAGCGGGGTCTTGGCCTTTTCCTTTTTCTTGGTTTCGCCGCCGCCCTGGGGGGCCGCCGTCTGGCGCGGCTGGGCTGGCTGGTTGGCCTGGGACGCGGACGGGTTCTCCTGCAGCACGCGCCGCGTCTGCCGGCGGATCTGCTCGGCCGAGATGCCCAGTTTCTTGAGCACATCCACGGCCACGCCTTCGTTCTGGCGCACCAGGCCTAGCAGCAGGTGCTCGGTGCCGATGTAGTGGTGGCCCATGCGCCGGGCCTCATCCACGGCCAGCTCCAGCACGCGCTTGGTGCCGGGCGAGAGGTCGATCTTGGCCAGGCTGCCGGTCTTGTTGGCCCCGGTCAGCCGCTCAACCATCTCCTGCACGCGGCGTGTTTCCAGCCCCAATTCCCGCAGCACGCGGCCGGCCACGCCGCCCTCTTCCTTCATTAGACCCAACAACAGGTGCTCGGTGCCGATATAGGCGTGCTTCATGCGCTCGGCCTCTTCTTGCGCCAAGCTGAGCACCCGCCGCGCCCGTTGGGTAAAGCGTTCCAATTTGTTAGTCACGGTGGCTATTCTCCTCAGTCGGTGGTTCCACCTAGCGCAAGTATTCTATCAAAGTTCCCCGAAAGCCGGCGACAGCCCGTTTGGGGGAGGGGTTAAAAAAACGCTGGGCGCTTGCGGCGCCCAGCGTTTGGTCAACGCTTTACTCAGCCGGTGCCGTTATTTGTCGGTCTCGTCGCCCGTCATCGCCACTTCGTCCAGGTCCGGCACGGAAGCGGCCACTTGCTCCCAGTCGGCGTCGGCGTATTCGGCCGAGGCCGCGCGCTTCAGGCTCAGCCCAATGCGGCGCTTGTCCGGGTCGATCTTCAGCACGCGCAGGGTCACCTGCTGGCCTTCCGCCACCGCGTGCTTGGGATGCTCGATGTGGCCTTCCGACAGTTCGGAGACGTGGATCAGGCCTTCGATGTCATCCTCGCCCTCAATCCGCGCGAACGCCCCGAACTTGGTCAGTTTGGTGATGGTGCCTTGCACCAGCTGGCCGATCTGGTACTTCCGCTGCAGCAGCGTCCACGGGTCCGCTTCGCGGCGCTTCAGGCTCAGGCCGATGCGCTTGCGCTCGCGGTCGACGTGCAGGACCTCGACTTCGACTTCCTGGCCGACCTTCAGCACCTCGTTGGGGTGGTTGACGCGCTTCCAGGAGATTTCCGAGAGGTGCACCAGGCCGTCCGCTCCGCCGATGTCCACAAAGGCGCCGAACTCGGCCAGGCTGATCACATGGCCCTTGCGCACATCGCCGGGCTTGATCTCGGCCAGCAGCCGTTCCTTCTGGGCCTCGCGCGTTTCCTTGCTGGCGGCGCGCTCGGACAGGATCAGGCGGTTGCGGTTGCGATCCACCTCAATCACCTTGACCTGGGTGGTCTCGCCGACCATCTTGCCCCACTTCTGCTCGGGCGCTTCCACGCCCTCGGCGCGGCGCCGGCGGGCGGCGCTCACCTGGGAGGCCGGGATGAAGCCGCGGACGTTGCCGACCTTGACGATCAGCCCGCCCTTGTTGAAGCCGGCGATCAGGCCGGAATAGACCTCTTGGGTCTCCATCAACTTCTCGGCGGTCTGCCAATCCTTCTCCTCCCGGGCTTTGGTGTAGGAAAGGACGATGTTGCCGCTGCGATCTTCGGGGTCGACCACATAGACCGAGATGGTCTGGTCCACCACGAAGCTGCGCCGTGTGGCTTCATCCATGCTTTCCAACTCGCGCCCGGAGATCACGCCTTCGGATTTGGCCCCGACATCGACCAGGATCTCATTGGACGTGATGCGCGCGATCCGGCCATCTCGGATTTCGCCGCGCTGCGGCATATTCAAGCCACTCTCTGACTCAAGGAGAGAGTGCATCGGGTGGTCGCTGGCGGACCCCCCCTCGTTCAGGTCTTTGGACGTCATGCAGTTAATTACTCCAAATACAGATTGGCGCGGATTATACGGCGCTTTGCGTGGATATGCAACCGGCCAAAATTTCGAGGAGGCCCGATGGTATAATCACGGGGTTTCCGGCCGCGCGCGGTTGGCCGTGACGCGCCTTAACCTGTCCGTTCTTTCCCACACCTGACTATGCCTTCCATTTTTCCCTTCACTGCGATTGTTGGCCAGGAGCGCATGAAGCGCGCCCTGGTGTTGAACGC
>JAGOBN010000400.1 GCA_017999235.1 Anaerolineales bacterium
TCAGGATCCGCTCGTTTTCCTCGGCCGGCACCTGGGCAAAGTCATAGTCAGCGCCGAAGGCCGCCTCTTCCCAGATGCCGGCGTTATAGACCAGCACCTCCACCGGCGCGCCGGCCAGCGCCGCCGCGATCCGCCCGGCGGCCGCGCGGTCGGTCAGGTCGGCCGGAATCCATTGGCGCTGCGCGCCGTCCGCCACCGCCAGCTCCGGCCGGCCGCGGCTGACCAGCCAGACCTGGTCGCCGGGCTCCGGCAGCCCCCGGCTGAAGGCCGCCCCCAGGCCCCGGCTCGCCCCGATAATGACAAAACGGCGCATGCTGCCCTCCGGCGCGCTCACGGCCAGGCTTGGAGCGTCCACAACACCACCAGGCCGGCGGCGATGGTCAATAACACATTCTTGGAAAACCAGGCGATGGCGATTGCGCTCAAGCCCGCGATCAGCCGGTCATTGGCGAAGGACACGTCCACGATCCCGCCGGGGCGCACCAACTCGGGGAAGAGGATGGCCGAGAGCACGGCCGGCGGCACAAAGCGCAGCGCCTGGCGCAGACGCAGGGGCAGCGGCCAGCGCTCCAGGGCCAGCAGCGGGACTAAACGGATGGCATAGGTTACTAGGCCCATGCCTAGGATAGTCAGCCAGAGGCTCATATACTTGGGCGTGTCCAAAAACAGTGATGGGCTTGATTGTACCCCGCCTGGGGTCGCCGGGCCGCCGCCGTTTTCCGGATAACCGAAGCCGACGTCCCTCATTGAAGCTGGAGACCCTCGCCGATGTTTCTGTCCAAGCCGCTCTCACTCGCCGGGCTGGCCGCGCTGTTCGCACTGAGCGCCTGCGCGACAGCGCCGGCCGCCGCGCCGGCGCCCACCGCTGTCCCCACCGCCGCGCCGACCGCAACCCCGTGGCCGGCCGCCGTCGCCTCCCCCTCCTGGACGGCCGCCGCCGAACCGGTCTGGCGGGAATACCTCAACGACCGCTATCACGTCAGTTTGTGGTATCCGGCGGACTGGGCCCAGGTGGAGAGCAGCCCCGGTTTTCAGGGCGCGGACGGGTTCGTGGGCTTGACGATGTGGGGCGGGGCGCCGGGCGCGGCCACCCTCGAGCAGCTCTGCGATACTCAGGCGCACCACCCGCTGCAGCCCTTTGGCACGACGCCGGAGATTATCGCGTTGACGGTCAGCGGCCAGCCCGCCTGCTTGATCTGGCCGGCGGCCGATCAACCGGTGACGGCCAACGGCGGCCCGCTGGCGGAAGCCATCATGGCCTACCCGGAAAACGTGGTCTTTGACGGCGCGCTCTATCAGTTCTTGATCCTCGACGCCGATCCCGAACACATCCGCCCGCTGTTGGAGCGCCTGACGCTGATCCTGTTTGATTCGCTCAACACCGCTGTCCCGGCGGCGCCCCCCCTGCCGGCGGCGGCCACGCCCGCCCCGGCCGCCTGCGCGCAAACCCACACCGTCCAGGCCGGCGAGCGCCTGTTCAGCATCGCCGCGCAATACGGGCTGACCTGGGAAATGCTGGCCGAGGCCAATGCGCTGGCCGACCCCGCTCTGATCTACGCCGGCCAGGTGTTGTGCCTCCCGGCCGCCCCTTAGGCGCGGGTTATTGAAATACGCCGGTCAGGGCCAGCGCCAGCCCGGTGAGCGCCAGCACGCCGCAGAGCAGGCCGCCGACGATGATCAAGGCCGGGAGGGTGAAGCGGCCCCGGTCGTTGCGCTCGGCGCGCTCCCACTGGGTGGCGGCCACCGGCTGGGCCGGCGCCGGCTGGGCTTCGACCGCTTGCGCCAGCGCGGTCAGCGCCTCCAGCCAGGCGCGGACGGTTTCCGGGGTGATGAGCTCGAGGTGAAAGTGGCGCACGTGCAGGCGCACTGCTTCGGGCGTCACCGCCAGGCCGCGCACGCCCGGGGTCTCCGCGCCGGCCAGACTCCCAATGGCCGCGCGCGCCGCCGGGTCCGCCAACAGCGCGCGGGACCAGGCTTCTTCCAGCGGATAGATCAACAACCCGGCGTAAGCCGGATCGGTGACGGCCAGGGGCGGCTGGCGCAGCACCGCCCCGCCCAAGCGGGTGAGCGCGGTGGAGGTTCCCAGCGCCAGCCGGGTGCGGAATTGGCCGGCCACATAGAGCTGCAAATCCGGGGTCCGCAAATAGCGCCCGCCGGAGACGTGGTAATAGACGTTCACCGGCCGGCCCCGGTACTGACCCTGATACTGGAAGCCGCTCAGCAAATAGCGGCGGCGCGTCAGGCCGAGCGGCAGAAAGGCCGCGTCAAACTGGCGGTACACGCGCTGGTTATTCACCAGCACCCAGCCCAGGGCCGCACCGCCAAAGAGCAGGCCGCCGCAGACCAGCCCCCCCACCAGCACAAAGGGCTTCACGTCCCGTGGGAGCACCCGCTCCGGGATCAGCGCCAGGCCCGCCATCAGCGCGCCCAGCACCACAAACACGCCGGCGCTCAGCGCCAGGCTGATGGCCGTCCGCCCCAAGCACCCGCGCGCGTAAGACTTAATTTCGGGGTTCGTCATGGTTTTTTCTCTTGGGCCGGCCGCCGGCCCAGGTCTCCAGCGCCAGCCCCGCCGCAATGCCGGTCAGCGCGGCCAGCATCAGGCCGAGCCGCAGCGGCAGAGCGGCGGCGGCCACAGCCACCACGCCGGCCGAGAGCGCGGCCGCCAGCATCGCGCGGTCCGCCAGCGCCGGGACGACAATGCCGATGAAGGTCAGAGCCAGCGTGAAATCCAGCGCCCAGCTGGCCGGCACCTGCGCGCCCAAAAAGATCCCCACCGCGGTGCTGGTCTGCCAGACCCCCCACAGCGCGAGGCCGGCGCCGAGAAAAAACCAGTGCTTGTGCGTCACGGCGCCGGCCGCCTGATAATTCACAATCGTGGTGGCGTAGGCTTCGTCGGTGAGCAGATAGGCCAGCACGAGCTTCCAGCGGATGGGCAGGGTCTTGACGTATGGCTCGACCGATGTGCTGTAGAGCATGTGGCGCAGATTGACCACGAACGTGGTGAGGACAATCAGCGGGCTGGGAGCGCCGGCGCCGATCATCTCCTGGCCGATAAACTGGGACGAGCCGGCGAAGACGATGGACGACATCGCCAGCGCCGGCAGCGGCGGCAGGCCGGCGCTGATCGCCAGCACTCCGTAAATCAGGCCAAAGGGAAGGACGCCCGCCGCGATGGGCAGTTGGGAACGGAGACCGGCCAGGAATTGAGCGCGGGGCGACACGGGCGGATTATAAAGCCAGCGTCCCGTTCCTGGGCAATCCACGCCAGGTCTGGTAACGTCAGGGCGCGGCCGGGGCTTCCGGCCGTTTTCGGGATCGGATGACACGCGGCGTGGCAAATTTCAACCTCAATTGGCGGGTCTGGGAGGAGCGCGTCACCGGTGTTTTGCCGCCCAGCGTGCGGCGCAACATGCATATCGATCTGGCCGCGGCGACGCTGTTTGGGCCGTTTATCGCCAGCTTAACCTTCCTGCCCGTGGTCATGCGCCGGCTGGGCGCCCCCCCGGAATGGCTGGCCTTTTATGCCGCCCAGAATTTTATCGGCTTCCTGTTCACGGCGGTCAGCGTCTGGGCGATGCCGCGCCGACACGGCCTGCTGCGCTTTGCCATCTTTTTTTGGACGCTGTCGCGCGGCTCCTTTCTGCTGGTGGCGGTCCTCAGCGGCGCGCAAAGCCTGATCTGGCTGACCTTGTGGTTCTGGCTGATGGAGAGTTTCCCGATGCCGGCCTACACCCGCCTCATGCAGGCCGCTTATCCGGCCCGCTCCCGCGGCCGGGTCATTTCGCTGATCCGCGTGGGCATGTCCACGGCGAACCTGGCGGTGACGCCGCTGATCGGCTGGCTGCTGGATACCGCCGGCCACCAGGTGCTGTATCCGCTGGGCAGCGTGTTTGCCCTGGTCTCGGTGGCGGTCTTCAGCCGGCTGCGGTTTACGGAAGCGGATTTCACGGAGAGCCCGCCCGCTTCGGGCGCCGGCTTATGGCGCCTGGCCATCGCCGACCGCCGCTTTGGGCTGTATCTGGGCGCGCTGACTCTGTTTGGCGTGGGGCTGCTCTCCAGCGCGGCCCTGCTGCCGCTGGTGCAGGTGGATCGGCTGGGCCTGACGTACGGCGAGATCGGCGGGTTGAGCGTGGTGCAGTCCGCGTTCTCCCTGCTGGGCTATATGGTCTGGGGCCGGCTGATCGACCGGCGCGGCGCGGTCTGGGCGATCCGCTTGGTGTTCTTGATCGCGGGCGTGATCCCGCTCAGCTATTGGCTGGCGTCGGCCGGCTGGATGCTGGCGCCGGCCTTTGCCGCGCTGGGGCTGGTGAACGCCGGCATGGATGTGGGCATGCTCACCACCGTCATGCAGTTGGCGCCGGCGGAACGCCTGGGCGAATACTCGGCGCTGCAAACGACCGTCTTGGGCCTGCGCGGCCTGGCCGCGCCGTTTATTGGGGTGTGGCTGGTGCAGGGTCTGGGGTGGTCTTTCCCGCTGGTCTTCGGCCTGGGCCTGGCGCTGATCCTGGTCTCCGTGGTTCTGCTGTGGCGGGTGCGAGGGGAAAGAGCGGCCGGGTGATCATTCCCAGCTCGGTTTGCCCAGCACCTTGAACTCCTCCGTGGCCGGCTCGTAGCGCACCAGCGGCTGCAGCCGGTAGCGGTCATGCTCCAGCCCGTCCACCTCCACGATCTCCACAATCTTGCGCGCCCCGGT
>JAGOBN010000402.1 GCA_017999235.1 Anaerolineales bacterium
TGACGCGCCGCTTCCAGCTGGCAAACGGCCTGCAAGTCCTGCATGTTCCCCGCCCGGGGGGCGAAGTCGTCGGCCTGGCCTTAGGCTTCCGTGTCGGTGCGCGCCACGAGCGCGCCGACCAGCGCGGGTTGAGCCACTTGCTGGAACACCTGACTTTCGCGGGCACCGCCCGGTGGACGGAAATCGAGCTGCGCGATCAGGTGGCCGCGCGCGGCGGGCTGTGGAACGGCTTCACGAACCAGGAGCAGACCGCGTATGTAACGATCCTGCCGGCCGGCGAGATCCTGGCCGGCTTGGAGTATCTGCGCCAGGTGGGCTTCGAGCCCCGGCTGGGCGCGGAGCCGCTGGAGCGCGAGCGGCGCGTCATCGAATCAGAAGCCGGCCAATCCGGGTGGCGCTGGGCGGTTGCCCTCCGGCGCTGGCTGGCGCGCCGCCGGCTGGTGGGCGACGTGGGGGAGGTACTGGATGAATATCTGCATCCGGCGCCGGCGCAGTGGGACCCGACGATCGGCTATCCCTGGACGCGGCGCCGCCTGACCCTGGCGGACGTCCACGCCCATCACCGGCGTTTCTACACCACCACCCAGGCTTGTCTGGTGGTCCTAGGCGGGCGTTCGACGCGTGCCGTCAGCGCCTTGATCCAGCAAGTGTTTGGCGGTCTCCCGGCGCGGCCGGCCGAGCCGCAGCCGCCGACCCCGCCGGCCCCGCTGGCGGTGGGGCGGCGGCTGCGCCTGCCGCTGATGACGATCAACGAAGAACTAGATCTAGTGGCGGCCATTCCGTATGGCGGCGAGCAGGACCCGGATTGGCCGGCGATCAGCCTGCTGCGGTTTGTCATCCAGGAGGTGCTGCACCACCGGCTGCGGACGGAGCTGGGCCTGGTGTACCGCGTTGACGTGGACGGGCGGGTGGCGCCTGATCACGGATTCTTGTCCGTGGGGATTTCGGTGCCGGCCAAGCGGCGGGCCGAGGCGGAGCGCGAGTTGACCGCGTGCCTGGATCGGCTGCAGGCCGGCGACCTGGACGCGGCGACCTGGGACCGGGTGTGCGCCCAGACGCGCGGCAAGTGGGTGCTGGCGCGGCAGGATGCGGGGGAATTTCTGGAATGGCTGGTGCGGCGCGCGGGGGCCTTTGAGCGGCATCCGGCCGGCACCTGGGTCACGCGCCTGGAGGCGCCGCCGCTGGACGAGGGCCGGCGGGCGCTGGGCCGCTTGTTGGCGCCGGAGCGGCGTCTGCTGATTGTGCAAGAGCCGTCGCTGGCGCTGATGTTTGGGCTCTTTTTGAGCCTGGGGCTGCTGTTCCTGGCCCTGGCCTTCGGGCTGGAATTTGTGATCAAACTGATGCGGGCCTGGCTGGCGGTCTGGGTCTGAACCGCCGGCGGCCGGCGCTGGACCTGTGCGCTAAAGCCCTCAACCCCTCAACTCCTTGCCCAATTTCTGGTTTGTCGCGTTTGAGATCAGCCAGGCCGGGTTACTGGCGCTCTGCCTGCGGCACGCGGCGCGCGGCGGCCCGGTGGTGGTCTGGCAGTTCCTGGCCGGCGTGCTCTATGGACTGCTGCTGGAAGCGGCCACACTCCGGCAGCTGCACGCCTATCACTATGGGCGCTTCTGGATAATGGCAGGTGATGTGCCGGTGATGGTCGGGGTCGGCTGGGGCGTCATCCTCTACAGCGTTCGCTTGTTCGCCGATGCGACCAGCCTGCCCGAATGGGCGCGGCCGGCGCTGGAAGGGCTGCTGGCCCTGAACATCGACCTGGCCATGGACGCGATCGCGGTGCGGTTGGGAATGTGGGATTGGGGGCTGGGCCTCCAGGCGCAGTATTTCGGCGTGCCGTACGCCAACTTCTGGGCCTGGTTTTGGGTCGTGCTGACCTTTTCGGTCGGCCTGCGGACGTTTGCCCGGCCGGCGGCCTGGGGCGGGCGCTGGCTGGGGCCGCTGGCCGCCATCGGCTTTGGGCTGGTCAACCTCCTGGCGATGAATGCCTTGATGGCCGGGGGCGTGCTCGAAAATTCCTATCGGCTGGCGATGGCCGTGATGCTGGGATTAGCGGCGGCGCTGGTGGCGCGGCTGCGCCCGCAGTTCGGGTATTCGCCGGCCGGCTCGCCGGCGGTTTGGGTGCCGGCTGTGTATCACGCCTTCTTTCTGAGCGCGGGCTTGATCTCCGGAGCGATTCTCAATCCGCCCTTCCTGCTGTTGGTCGGAGTTGGGATGGCGGGGGCGGCTTGGTATCTGCACCGCCGGCGGCGCCGGGCGGAGGCCCGCCCGTAAACTATCCACTCGGCTGACACGCTCACAAAGCCCCTGGGGGGCGCCGGCCGGCTTTAATGTGCGCGACCTGTTCCGGCGTGAACGGCGGCTCCGCGAGCTGCGGCGTGACGGCATAGCAGCGGAACAAATCCGCAATGAAGTGGAGCCGCTCAGGCAGCTGGGCCCAATCGACCGCGCCCGTCCCGTGCAGGCTGTTGGGCGTGGGATCGATGTGCGCCAGCAGGGCGCGCAGCTCCGGATGCGTGATCTGCTGGAGCGCTTCCGGAAATTCGGCCTGCAGGTCCGCGCCCAGCCGCAGCGCCACCCCGCGCGGAAAACCCAGCGTCATCAAATGCTCCGTCAGAAGCAGACGGGCCTGTTGGCGAAGGACGGCGGTCAGCTGGCGGCTGGCGAGATCGAGCGGCGTGGGGCGCCGGATGAAGCGCATGAACAGGGTGAACGCGTAAACGGGCCAGCTGCGCCACGGCGCCAGACCCTCGAGCAGCGCGCGCAGCCAGCGGCCGGAATCGACCGCCGGCGCCTCGAGCGCTTCGGCGATCTCGGGCTGCAGGCGGGTCTGTTCGTGCAGCCCAATTTCGAGATTGGCCAGCAGGATGAGCTCGGCCCGCGTTTTGGGATCAGCCTCGAAGAACGCCTGATAGTAGCGCGTAAAGGCCTGGCGCAGATAGCGTTGGCCCTCCGGCGGATCACCGGACCGCAAGGCCGCGCAAAAGCGCGCCAGGTTATCGGCCGCGAACGCCTGGTCATGGCCGCAGGCGGCGGCGAAGCGCGCGAACTCCCGGCCGATTTCGGCGAACACCTTCTGGTTGCCGCGGGCGACGGCGGCGCTGGCATGTTCCACGGCGGCGAGGGGATTGAGGGCGCGCGACACCCAGGGCTGAGCGTTTCCCAGATCCGGCCGGGCGCCGGCCTGCTGGGCCGCGGCCGTGACGTCGGCCGCCGCCTGGAGGGTGGGGGGAGCGGCCATCACCCGGTGCTCCAACATCCGCGCCAGGTCCTCGTGACGGATAGTTTGGCCGGCCTGCTTGGAGGCCCAGGTGGCGAAGGTGCACCAGTTGGCAAACGGGCCGGTGCGCTCGGCCAGCGCCACCGCGAGTTCATGATAGCAGTGCGTGATCCGCAGATTGCGGAGGACCGGGTCACTGAGGGCCGCGATCCGGTCAGTCTCTTCAAGGGTGGGGAAAGGTGGCATGGGATCAGCCCCGTGGCGCGGCGCGCCATTCACTCGCCCTGGGCGCCGCCGGCTCGGCGGCCGGCCGGCGGCTTCTGGTTTGCTGGTCTCTGGATTAATTATACCTACCGCCTCAGCCGCAACCGCCGCCGGCCGGCATGGTAGAGTTAAGTTTCTGGCCTGCGGCTGCGCGGGCGCTCAGCCGGCCCAGGCCGCCCCGGCCGGCCGGCACCCGGAGATCAAATCAATATGGCGAAACCGTTAGCGTTGCAGTTGTACACCCTGCGGGAGCAATTGGCGCAGGACTTTGCAGGCACCCTCCGCCAGGTGGCGGCTCTCGGCTACGCGGGCGTCGAGACCGCCGGCCAGTATGGCTCGTCGCCGGCCCACGCCCGCCGGCTCCTGGATGATCTGGGCCTGGCGGTGGTCAGCGCGCACATGCCGCTGCCGCTGGGGCCGGACCAGGCCCGGGTGCTGGAGACGGCCCAGGCGCTGGGCGTGCGCCGGCTCATCTGCGCGTGGCAGCCGCCGGAGCGTTTCAACACGGCCGACCAGGTGCGCGCCGTGTGCGCGGAACTGAATGCGGCCAGCGCCGCGGCCCAGGCGCACGGTCTGACGCTCGGCTATCACAACCACTGGTTCGAGCATGACCACCTGATCGACGGCCGGCCGGCCCATGACTGGATGGTGGACTGGCTGGCGCCCGAGGTCTTCTTTGAGATTGACGTGTATTGGGTGCAGACGGCCGGCCGTGATCCCGCCGCGGTGGTGCGCGCGCTCGGCGCCCGCGCGCCCTTGCTGCATATCAAAGATGGGCCGGCCGTGCATGACGCGCCCATGACGGCGGTGGGGGCCGGCCGCCTGGATTTTGCGCCGATTGTGGCCGCCAGCGCCGCCGACTGGCTGATTGTGGAGCTGGACCGCTGCGCCACGGATATGCTGACGGCGGTGGCGCACAGCTACCAGTATCTTGCCGCTCAGGGATGGGGCCATGGAAAAAACTAGGGTCGGGGTGATCGGCTGCGGCAACATCAGCGACATCTATCTTACGAATCTGCCGCGCTTTGCGGCGCTCAGCGTGGTGGCGTGCGCGGACCTGGACCCGGCGCGCGCGGCGGCCAAGGCCGCGCAGTACGGTGTGGCAGCGCTCAGCGTGGCCGCGCTGTTAAGCGACCCGGCGATTGACGTGGTGGTTAATTTGACGGTGCCGGCCGCGCACGCGGAGGTCAGCCAGGCGGCGCTGGCGGCCGGCAAG
>JAGOBN010000401.1 GCA_017999235.1 Anaerolineales bacterium
CCTCACGCATGTTCAAGCTTCTCGGACACCCGGCTCGGCTGGCCATCTTGGCGGTCCTCCGGAATGGAGAAGAGTGTGTCTGCCACCTAGAAGCCGCCCTGGGTTACCGGCAGGCCTACATCTCGCAACACTTAATGAGCCTGCGCGAGGCCGGCCTGGTGCAGGATCGCCGGGAGGGGCCGAATGTCTTTTATCGGGTGGTGGAGCCGGCCGTCTTCAGCGTGATCGAGGCCGGCCTGAGACTGGAGGGGAGCCCGGCTCCCGTGGCGCCCCGCGCGGCGCCGGCCGACTGCCCATGTCCAAAATGCCAGCCCGTGAGTGAGCGGGTGTCCGCGTGAAGCACTCTTTTTTTGCGGGCGACATTCAAGGTCTCGAATAAACAGCGCCCGGCGGCGGCCGCGCGATTGGAGAATGAGCGCATGGATTTCGTCATGACTCTGTTGCAGAGCGGCCTCGGCAACCTGGGCGCCTACTTAGCCGCCCACGTCCTGCTGTGCCTGGTGCCGGCCTTCTACATCGCCGGCGCCATGACGGCCCTGATCCCCAAAGCCACGGTTACCCGCTTTCTGGGCCGCACCACCCCCAAGCTCATCTCCTATCCGGCCGCGGCTCTGGCCGGCTCGGTGCTGGCCGTGTGCTCGTGCACCATCGTGCCGCTCTTCGCCGGCATCTACAAGAAAGGCGCCGGCCTCGGGCCGGCCATCACCTTCCTGTTCTTCGCGCCGGCCGGCAATCTGCTGGCCCTGGCCTACACCGGCGTCGTCATCGGCCCGGACCTGGCCGCCGCGCGCCTCATTCTATCCCTGGCCTTTGGCATCGGCATCGGCCTGATCATGGCCCTGATCTTCAGCCGCTCCGATGCCGCCCACGACGAGGCCACGGACGCCCTGTTCGCCGGCCGCGGCGCTATGGGCCGGCCGGCCCTGGCCTTTCTGCTCGTGCTCATCGCTTTGCTAATCGCGGGCACGCTTAAGGTCGATCTGTTGACCCACACCTATGCCCAGCTGACCCTGCCCCTCGCGGGTGTGGATCACTTTCAGGACTTTCTCTTCAACCTGGCGCCCTTCGACGCGAGCAAGGGCGAAGAGGGCATAACGGCGCAAGGCGCGATACTGATCGGCTTGCTGGCCCTGATCGGCCTGACGGCCTGGCGCGGGATGGAAAACGTGATCGAAGGCGTCAATCGCTGGACCTTGGCGGCGCTGGCCCTGACCGGCCTGACCCTGCTGGTGGCCGCCCTGGGCGTGCAGCCGCAGGCGGACGGAGTGCGCCTGGCCTTCACCGGCCGCTTCTTCGCCGTGGCGCTGGGCCTGCTGGCTTTGGCCGGGATCGCGCGAAAAATCGAGCCGTATGCGCGCCAGGAATGGCTGTGGGAGTCCTGGCGCTTCGTCAAACAGATCTTCCCGCTGCTGGTCGCCGGCGTCTTCGTGGTCGGCGTCCTGCGCGCCCTGATCCGCCCGGAGTGGATAAAGGCGCTGGCCGGCGCCAACTCCCTGCTCGGCAACCTGGCCGGCGTGTTCTTCGGGGTCTTCATGTACTTCCCCACCCTGGTGGAAGTGCCGATCGCCAAGATGTTCCTGAGCCTGGGCATGCACCGCGGCCCCCTGCTGGCCTACCTGATGGCCGACCCCGAGCTCAGCCTGCAAAGCATCCTGATCATCGCCACCATCATCGGCCGGGTGAAGGCCTGGGTGTATGTGGGCTGGGTGGCTGTTTTCAGCGCCCTGGCCGGCCTGATCTACGGCGCGTGGATCGACGGCGTGAGCGTCTGGCTGCTGGGCGGCTATCTGCTGACCGCGCTGAGCGCGCTGGCCCTGGCCCTGTATCTGCTCAACCGGCGGAACCTGCGCCACGCGCCGGCGCACTCCGCCTCTGCCAATTGACCCTGAACACCAAGGAGAATACCCATGTTAACCATCAAAGTCCTCGGCTCCGGCTGCGCGAACTGCAAAAAAGTGGAGGCCGCCGCCCGCCAAGCCGTCACGGGTTTGGCGGTGGAAGCCGAGGTCATCAAGGTGACGGACTATGCTCAGATCATGGCCTACCCGATCCTCTCGACGCCGGGCCTGGTGATCAACGAGCAGTTGGTCTGCGCCGGCCGCATTCCCAACCAGGCCGAGATCACCGCCTGGCTGACAAGCGCGCTGGCCGCCGCCGACCGCTAGAAATAAAAGCCGCCCGCAGCGGCGGCTGGGGCGGCTTCCTGTCAAGAGGGGCGCGGGGTCAAGCCCGGGGGGGCAAAAAGTCATCCAACTTGAGCGTCCGATACAGGCGCTCCCGCGCCCCGTCCGGGAGTTCCGGCTGGGGCAGCGTGTGGTACAGGGTAATCGTCTTGCGCAGGGTGTCCACCACCGCCTGACAATTCTCGCAGTCCGCCAGGTGCCGCGCAATCTCGGCACAGATCTCGGCCGAGGCCTCGCCTTCCAAGTAAGGTGACAGTTCGCCCAACAGATGCCGGCAGTTATGATCGTGCGGCGCCATAGTCACCTGCCTCCTTTGCGCGCGGGCGCGCGTTCAGTGAAATACCCGGCCAGCCGCTCACGCAGCCACAGCCGGGCGCGGTACAGGCGCGTCTTGACGTTCTCAGGCGTGAGCCCCAACGTGGCCGCGGTCTCGTCGTTGGATAAGCCTTCCAATTCTCGCAGCAGGAACACCGCCCGCAAGGTCTCCGGCAGCTCGTGAATGGCGTGCTCCAACTCCGCCTTGGCCTCGGTCGTCTCGAAGTCCTGCTCCGGCAGACAGCACCAATCGAATAATTGCTGGGGAATGACGGTTTCGCCGTCATCCACGGGCAGTTCCACCGATCGGACGCGTGCGGCCGGCCGGCGCAGCCGCATCATGGCCGCGTTATAGGTGATGCGATACAGCCAAGTGGTCAGCCCCGCCCGCCACTGGAATTTGTCGATGGCTTTGAAGGCGCTCAGGAAGGTTTCCTGCAGCACATCCTCCGCCTCCACCGCATCGCCCGTCAACCGCAGGGCCAGCCGGTAGACCCCGGGCGAATGCAGCTCCACACATTGCGCGCAGGCGGCTTTATCGCCGGCCCGCAGCCGTTCCACCAGGATTTCTTCCGCCTCGCCAGCGACCATAAGCGCCATCACCGTTTCCGTCTAAGGATGTTTCCATTATAGACAAAAACGGCCGGCGGATCCGCCGCCCGGCCGGGCCGGCGCTCGCCGAGACGCTTTCCGCTACTTCGACCAATCGGCCACCAACTGCGGCCGGCCGTGCAGATGCTTCTCCACCGCCATCGCCGCCACGGCGCCTTCCGCCGCGGCGACCACGGCCTGCTTGACGTGGTTGCACAGCACGTCGCCGACGGCATAGACGCCCGGCAGCGCCGTGCGGTACTCGCGATCCACCATCAGACAGCCGGCGGCACTGGTGGGCAGCTGGCCCTGCAAAAAATCCGTGATCGGCTGGCCGCCCTGCAGATAGACGAAAGCGCCGGCAACCGGAACAATCTGTTCGGCTGAGCCGCGGGCGGCCACGCGCACGCCTTCGACGCGCTCCGTCCCCAGGATCTCGCGCAGGGTCGCGCCGAGGGTCAGCGCGATCTTGGGATGCGCCGCGATCTCGGCGGCCAGGGCCGGCGGTATCTTCAACTCCGGGGTGGGCGAGAACAAGTGGACGCGCCGCGCGAATTTGGTCAGGAACAACGCCTCTTCCACCGCCTCATCACTGTTGCCGGCCACCGCCACGTCTTGGCCGCGAAAGAAGGCGGCGTCGCAGGTGGCGCAATAGGAGACCCCGCGGCCTAACAGCCGGTCTTCGCCGGCCGTGCGCTGGCCGCGCCCCATCGAACCGGTGGCAATGATCACGGCGCGGGCCGCACAAGTTCCCTGATTGGTGTAGACCTGTTTCGGATTGCTCTCCAGGTCGACGCCCACGACCTTGTCTTGTGTAAACCGCGCGCCAAAGGTCTCAGCCTGGCCGCGCATATGCGCCACCAGCTCCGCGCCCCCGATCTCGCCTGGGATCCCTGGATAATTGGCGATCTTTCGCGTCAGGCCGAGCGCGCCGGCCGTGAGCCCTTTGTCGATAACCAGCGTCTTCAGATCGGCGCGCGCTGTGTAAATGGCCGCCGTTGTGCCGGCCGGCCCGCCGCCGATAATCACCACATCGTAATCCGGATCGCCGGTCGCGCTGTTCAGCTCAAACCCTAGTGTCATAACCACTCATCTCGCTCGCTAAAGGACTTCACCTCCATTAGATGTGGCCTGAGCGAAAAAGTGACAACACCCGCCCGGACAGGCCGAGGGGTCATCGACGGGCAAAACAGCTCGGTTCCCAATGAGGCGCTGAACTAGAACCCCACCGCAACAGGGGGTGCAAACCGGCGCGGAGGGGCTGAGAGGCGGGAAGTTCCGGGGAAAGAGCGCGCAGCTCTGACGCGGCGCGGGCCGCCTAACCTATCGCTCGACAAGGGCCGGCCGCGAGACGGGCGTCATGGGCACCGGCCTCGGCTGAGTGTCCAAGAACAGGCTGTAATAACTCTGTCCGGCACAAGCCCGGCACAAGGCCAGCCCGGCCCGCCTAACCTGACGCCCGTTCATGATTTCCTCGCCGCAGTAATCGCAGGCCACTTTTTGGCCCGGCTGTCCGACCCACTGGGCAACCGGAACGCGGAGGCTCACCGGCTGGATGGCCAGCAGTTCGGCCGCCGGCATACGCTGATACCCCAGCAATTGCGC
>JAGOBN010000403.1 GCA_017999235.1 Anaerolineales bacterium
CCGTGTTTGTTGCGGTGCTTTTTTTTTTTCAAGGGGGAGAGCGCATCCCAGGTGACGTCGCCTCCCGTGGGCTCGGGAATGTGTTTAAGAGACAGACGTGATTGTCCTAAGCGGCCCCATCGGCGACCACGGCATGGCCATCATGAGCGTGCGCGAGAATCTGCAGTTCGAGACCGGAATCCAGAGCGACACCGCGCCCCTCAACGGCCTGGTGGAGGCCCTGCTGGCGGCCGCGCCGGACGTGCATGTGCTGCGCGACCCGACGCGCGGCGGCCTGGCTTCCACCCTGAACGAAATCGCGCAAGCGGCCGGCGTCGGCCTGGCCCTGGAAGAGCGCCTGGTCCCGGTGAACCCGGCGGTGCGTTCAGCGTGCGAGCTGTTGGGCCTGGATCCGTTTTACGTCGCCAACGAAGGCAAGCTGGTGGCCCTCCTCCCGGCCGAGCAGGCCGCGGCCGGCCTGGCCGCCCTGCGCGCCCACCCGCTCGGCGCCGGCGCAGCCCGCATCGGCACCGTCACCGCCGAAAACGCCGGCCTGGTCACCGCCCGTACCGGCATTGGCGGGACGCGCCTGGTGGATATGGCCATCGGCGAACAGCTCCCCCGTATCTGCTGAAGCGCGGCGCGCCGGCCCGCACGAGTCAAGCCTCTCCTTCCACTTTTGTCGGGTTTTCCCGACAGACCCTAGCACGCGTTAGGCGTAGATTATCTCTGCGCTGACGTTCGCCTCACCCGCTGCCATGCGCTGAACGAAAGCGAGCCACGCCCGGCCTGCGGCGCCTCTCCACGGGCACGGATGGCCGATTGTTTTCAAACTCCGGTGTTGGACGCCGGCAGGGGGTCCCATGGAAAGTGAGCTCCGGGCTTATCACCAACTGTTTGCCGAACGCTTTGTACTGCGGGAACGCCGGCCGGCCGCCGCCCGCCGCCGGGCCGCGCAATCCGCGGTCCCCGCCTGGGAACCGGCGGAACTGTGGCTGGACGAAGGCGCTGTCACCATCCACCAAGCCGAGGTGGCCAAAACTCTGGGCCATCCCGCCGGGGGCCTGGCCCTGGTGACCGACATGCTCCCTGAGCGGTATCCCGGATTTGACGACGCGGGCCGTGTCAGCGCTGAGCTCTGGCCGGGGCCGGCCGCCGTCTATCTCATCTACGCCAGCCCGTTGGGCGCCACCTTATTGGATCGCCGGCTGTATCTCCCGCCGGCCTGGTTCGGCGAGGACCAGCCTCGGCCGGAGCTGGAAAACGCCGTCCCTGCCTGGGTCACGTTCAAAACCGGGCCGGCCTTGGGGACCGAAATGATCCAAGCCGTTCTGGCCGCCGGCCAGCTCCCCGTCCGCTGTATCGCCCTGGACGAAGCCTACTGCCAGGAATTCCAGCTGCTGGATGATTTGCACCGCAAAGCCCAGACCTATCTGATCACCATCAGCCGCCATCAACGGTTCTGGTTTAAACCGGCCGACGATGCCTGGCAGCCCCTGCCGGCCGATCGGCTGGCGGCGCGTCTGCCGGCCAGCGCCTGGTATGCCGACACCCCCGCCGACTCAGTCGCCGTGGTCAGGGCTGCCCTGGACCGGCACGGCCAGCCCGGCCCGGAAGGCTGGCTGATTATCCGGCGGCCGGCGGAGAGCCGGGCCGTGGATGAATGGCGCTTCTTTCAGACCAACGCGCCGGCGGCGGCTCCCATTTCCGCCCTGGCCCTGTGGACCGCCTGGCAGGCGCATCCGCAAGCGGTGCTGGAGGCCTGTCAATTGGACGCGGCCGCGCCGGCGCCCGGATGGGCGGGCTGGCATCATCACACCGCCCTGACCATGCTCGCGCATCATTTCCTGGTGCGGCTGCAAAGCAAATTTGGCGCGGCCGCGCCGGCGCTGAGCGTTCCGCAGGCGCGTCAAGTATTGCAGTGCGTGCTGCCCCAGGCCGAGTTCGATATCACGCTGGCCGTGGATGAGATCAAGCACATCCAGCTCCACAACCTGCACGCCTATTTCAAGCTGGACGCCGCCGGCGGCGCGGAGCCCGCCGACCCCTACTGCTACGTGATCTAAACGCGCGGCGGCGCTCTGCCTCTCCGCCTGACCGGCGCCCTCCGTGGGCGCCGTTGTCAGGCCCGCTAACGAAACTCTATCCAGCTTAGGGGATTCCGACCGCCCAGGTCTCAAACCGGTGCTAAACTATTCCCCAGATGTTTGGCAGCCAATAGCCTTTTCCTAACCTAACCAGTCGAGACACACGGATATGTCCCAGGTCCTGGATACCCTGGCCAGCTATGTTCCGGCGCTGGTCACGCGCCGGCTCGCCGCCGACCCTGAGCCCATCACCGCGCCCCGGCTGGAACGCTACCCGGCGGTGGCGCTCTTCGCCGATGTTTCGGGCTTCACGCCGCTGGCGGAGCGCCTTTCGGCGCGCGGCCCGCAGGGCGTGGAGGAACTGACCCGGCTGCTCAACACCTACTTCGGCCAGCTGATTGATCTGATCACCGATCACGGCGGCGACATCGTCAAATTCGCCGGCGACGCTTTGCTGGCTTTGTGGCCGGTAACGGATCTGTCGGCGGACGGCTTTGCGCGCCCCACGGCCGCGGCTTACGCCGCCGTGCTCAGCGCCGCGCAGTGCGCGGCCACGGCCCAGCGCGCGCTGCAAGGCTTTGAGGCCACCGAGGCGCGGCTGGCCCTGCGGATGGGCGTGGGCGCCGGCGAGGCGCTGTTGGAGCATCTGGGCGGCGAGTACGGGCGCTGGCACATCCTGGTCTCCGGCGACGTGATGGCCCAAGTCACCGCCGTCGAGCGCCAGGCCGAGCCTGGCCAGGTGATTGTAGCGCCGGAGGCCTGGCATTTGATCCAGGAGGCGTGTGTGGGCACCGCGCTGCCCAGCGGCGCGCGGCGTCTGGACGCGGTGCGGTCGCCCATTCCGCCCTTCCCGATGGCGCGCGCGGCGCTGACGCCGGAGGCGGCGCCGGCCATCCAAGCCTATGTGCCGGGCGCCATTCGCGCCCGCCTGGTGGCCGGCCAGACGGGCTGGCTGGCCGAGCTGCGCCGCGTCACCGTCATCTTCGCCCATTTGCCCACCCTCGATCATCACACGTCGCTGGAGCACGCCCAGCACATCGTCCGCACCCTGCAGACCGCCATCTACCGATACGAAGGCAGCGTGGACAAATTAAGCGTGGACGAGAAGGGCGTCTCGCTGCTGGCCGTGCTGGGGTGGCCGCCGCTGGCCCATGAGGACGACCCGGCCCGCGGCGTGCAAGTGGCCCTGGCGATGCAGGCTGAGTTGCGCAAGCTGGCGGTGCCGAGCGCGATTGGCGTGGCCACCGGCCGCGCCTTCTGCGGCAGTATTGGCAACGCCCAGCGCCGCGAGTACACGATGATCGGCGATGTGGTGAACTTGGCCGCGCGCCTGATGCAGGCCGCGACGGACGGCGTCCTGTGTGATACCGCCACGCATCAAGGCGCCAGCCGCGTCCTGGAGTTCGAGCCGCTGCCGGCCGTCACGGTCAAGGGCCGCGCGGAGCCGGTGCCGATCTTCCGGCCGCGCGGCGACACCCTCCGCGCGCGGCTCCTGGAGCCGGCCGCCCAGGCCCCGATGGTCGGCCGGACCACCGAGCGTATGGCGCTGGCCGGCCGCCTGCAATTGCTGCTCAGCGGCCAGGGCGGGGTGATGTGCGTGGAAGGCGAGGCCGGCCTGGGCAAGAGCCGGCTGGTGGAAGACCTGCTGGAGCAGGCGCAAACGCTCGGCCTGGAAAGCCTGGCCGGCGCCGGCGACGCCATTGAACAACGCACGCCTTACCACGCTTGGCGCCCGATTTTCAGCCAACTGCTGGACATTAACGTCTTCCAGGACTCGGGCGTGCGCCGCAACGTGTTTCAGCAGCTCGGCCTGGAGCCTCAGGCGGTGCAGCTCCTGCCCTTGCTGGAGCCGCTCCTCCCGCTGGAGCTGCCCGACAATGATGTGACCGTGCAGATGACGGGCCAGGTGCGCGCCGACAACACCCGCAACTTTCTCCTGCGGCTATTGGCGGCCACCGCCCACCAGGCGCCCAAGCTGATCGTGATCGAAGACGCCCACTGGTTCGACACCGCCTCGTGGAGTTTGGCGCTGGCCGCCGCGCACCGCATCCGGCCGATCCTGTTCGTCATCACCACCCGCCCGCTGGCCGATCCGCCGCCCAATGAATACTCGCAACTACTTAAACTACCCAATACCCAACGCCTGCGCCTGGAAGCCCTAGAGCCAGATGCGGCCTTAGCCCTGGTCTGCCAGCGGTTGGGCGTCGTCAGTGTGCCGGCTCCGGTGGCGCAGCTCCTCCACACCAAGGCTGAAGGCAATCCGTTCTACAGCCAGGAACTGGCCTATACCCTGCGAGATTCCGGCCTGATCCGGATCGTGGACGGCGAATGCCACCTGGCTGAAGGCCGCATCGATCTTAACGCCGTGGATTTGCCGGATACGGTCCAAGGCCTGATCACCAGCCGTATCGACCGCCTGCCGCCGCAGCAGCAATTAACCTTGAAAGCGGCCAGCGTCATCGGCCGCAGCTTCGGCCTGGAGGCGCTCCAACATATCTACCCGGTGGCCGTCGACCGGGTCGCGCTCCCTGAGCACCTGGCCGCGCTCGACCGGCTGGACCTGACCACCCAAGAGACGCCGGCGCCGCACCCCACCTACCTCTTCAAGCACTTCATCACGCGCGACG
>JAGOBN010000404.1 GCA_017999235.1 Anaerolineales bacterium
GCCATTGGGGTGGGCATCGCGTTCACGGTTTTGCCGCGCTTTGGGTATACGCCGGAGCACATCCGGGTGGTCACAGGGTTGATCATGGCCACCCGCCTGCCCCAAACGCCCCGGACGCCGCTGGAAGCCATTCTGGCGGACGCGGACCTCTCCGTGCTGGGCCTGGAGACCTTCTTAACCCGCAATCTGGATTTGCGCGCGGAGTTCGTGACTCTGGGACAGACCACCGCAGACGAGCCGGAATGGCTGGCCGGCCAAGCCAAATTCCTCAGCAGCCACCAGTATTTCACCGCCGCCGCCCGCCAGCGGCGCGACCCCGGCAAACAAGCTAACCTGGCGCTCGTGGCCCGGCGGACCCATACTTAGGCGCTGGGACCGAGCGAGAGCTCATAACCGAAACCGGGGCGCCGGCTAAGGCCAGCGCCCCGGCTGCTATTTGAGGCTCCCGCGTTCAGGCGGCCGGGGCTGGCTGCGTTTCGGGCGTGCGCAGATCGCGCAGCATCTTCTGATCGTAAGCCAGCATCTTGGGCAGCTCGATCATATCCATGCGGATCATGCGCTCGGTCATCTTGGACATGAGCAGGCGGTTGAGATCGGCATTGCGCGACATCAGCCGCAGGGTGGCGGCCGGCACGCGCAGCAGCACCGCCGGCTGGCTCGTCACCACATTGGCCGTGCGCGGCAGGCCGGTCAGCGCGGCGATTTCGCCAAAGAAATCTCCGGGGCTGAGGACCTCGAGGACGCGGTCCTGGCCGTTCTCCGGCCGTCCGGCGATGGCGCCCCCTTCCAGGATAAAGTAGGCCGCGTCGCTGACTTCGCCGTGGCGCACGATGGCGGCGCCTTCCGCGGCTTCGATGTAGCGCATCTCAGTCAACAGGCCCTGGCGGTCAGCGGCGGTCAAGCCGGAGAGCGCCGGCAGCCGGCCCACCAGCCGGTCCATATCGGCCAGGGTGGCCGCCCGCCCGAGGCCCAGCGCGGGCGCCTGGCCGGCTTTCCGCAGCAGACTCAGACCGCGCAGCCATTCCGCCGCCGGCCGGCCAATCCCCGGCGACACCAGCGCCACCCCCACGCCGACAAAGTTGACCACCGCCGTCGCCAGCATCATCGTACGGGCGCCGTACAGGTCGGCCAGGCCGGCGGCGGCCATCCCCAGCAGCATCATCACATGATTGATGGTCATGAAGGCGCCGCCCACCCGGCCGCGGATCTCGCGTTCGGTGTTGCGCTGCATCACCGTCCGCCGGGCAATGCCATAGGTCGCATTCGTGAAGCCCGAGATCGTGATAATCACGATCGCCACCCAGACCGAGTCCGCCATGGCGTACAACAGATAGGTCACCGCCATGCCCAGCAAACTGAGGATCATCCACACGCCTTCGCGCCAGCGGTCAAAGTAACGGGCCAGCGCCAGGCTGCCGATGACAAAACCGACCGAGGTCAGACCTTCCTGCAGGCCGTACTCAAATTCGGTGGCGTGCAGCTCTTCCAGGGCAAACGGCAGCAGCAGGGTGTTGCCCAGGCCGACGAAGAAGGCATAGATCAAGCCGACGCCCAGCAGCGACCGCAGGAGCGGGGAGGCGAAGACGTAGCGCACACCGCCGCGTAAATTATCCAGCACCACGCGCACGCTGGTCTTGTCTTCCACCTTCAGCGGGGCCACGCTCAGCCCCATCAACAGCAGCGCGGAAAACAGATAGGAGACGCCGTCAATGTAAAAGGCCAATTCCAGCGAGATGGCCGCCAGCAAGCCAGAGGCGGCAAAGCCAATAGCGGTGGAGCCAAATGAACTGATCGCGATCATGGAGTTCGCGGCCGCCAGCTCTTCATCGCTGGCGACCTCCGGCACCACGCTGTCATAGGCCGGGTGGAAGAAGGTGCCGATGGCGCTGACCAGCATGACGATGATATACAGCCAGGCGATGTTCTGCGCCACCAGGAACGGGATGAGGCTGACCAGCACCGCCCGGCTGAGATCGGCCGCGATCATAATACGTTTGCGATCGTAGCGGTCCACGAACACGCCCGCGATCATGCCGATCAGCAGCGTGGGCACGGAGGTGGCCATCAGCATCAAGCCAACTTGCAGGGAGGAACCGGTCAGCCGGTACACATAGATGCCGGCCGCGATCATGGTGAATGAATCGCCGATGGTTGAGACCAGCTGCGCCAGCCACATGCGGGCAAAGGCCGGCTTGCGAAAAACCGCAAACGGGGAAAGCTTCGGGGTGGAAACGGTCATGGCCTCCTCCAATACGCTCACACGCTGATCCCAGCCGGCGCTGGGTTTGCCAGAGTTGAAGACCGGGCCGCAGCCGCCGGCGCAGCCCAGGGCCAACACACCGCCGGCGGATTAAGCCGGGCGGGCCGTTGGCCGGTTGTGGAGCGCCGGCGCCTATGCTGTTGTGTCAGGTCAATACGCGATTGGGTTTGAGTGGAACACCCAGGAAGCGCAAATTATACTATTTGCTGTCGGATTTATTCAATATGTTCCGGCCGTTCGGGATCACCCCCCAAATCGAACCCGTGAACTGGAGAAGCCCGGCCGGCGGCCGCGCACGACACAGGGCCGGACCGCTCACGCTGTCCGCCAACCAGAGACGGCCAGCACTTGACAGGCCCCGGTCCGGAGGCCTATCCTCTAATTACAAGTTCATAGGGAGGGCGTATGGCGCACCCCAAGCTTCAACCGGCGGCGATTGACACGGAGCATTACGTTGTTCTGGCGCCGGTGCCGCCCTTTCTCGACGTCATCCTGCCGTCCACACCGATCACCGCGCGCGAGTTTTCCAAAATCGTACACCTGGCGGCCGGCTACCCGAACGACCCCCGGATGATCGAGATGGTCCGGCAGGGCGGCGATGCGTCGGCGAAAGTCCCCTATCTGATGGCGGCGGGCGAATCAGCGGACTCGATCCTGGCGACGCTGCGGGAGATGGCGCGGCCCCACGTTGAGCGCCTGCAGACCCTGCCCGACCCGCTCCGCGCCACTATCCATTTGCTGCTCTCGATCAATGCCGTGCCGCAAGGCTGCGAACGCTATGGCATCCCGGCGCTTCTGGAGATCGACCAAATGCAAGGCGCCATGGTCGCCGCGCTTCAGGAGCGGATGAGCGGCCGGCGGCTGGCGCTTGAGTTCCACGCCGCCAACCACAACGCCTTGGCCCAGCTCGACGAGGCTTGGCCGCGCCTGCGCGAGGCGCGGCGGCGCCAAGATGAAACCAGCGTCCCCAAACCCGCCGGCCCCTTGCCCGAGCAGGCGCGCCTGCACTACGTGCCATTTTTTGACAAGGCGGGGCGGTTGGTCTCCGTCTCCGAAAGGTGCGCCATTGTCGCGGCGCCGGAGACGGCCAAGCTCCAATGGTTCACGCCCGCGGTCCTGCGGCGGCCGCTCCCGGAAACCGTGCCGGTCCCGGCGGCTGGGTCGGCCGACTGGCTGATCCGCGAGGTGGGCAAAATCGGGCGCCACTTCACCCGCGCCCTGCTGGAGATCATCCGCACCCATCTGGCCGCCGAACGCGTGGCGCTGGAAGCCCGAAATTACGAGCAGATCTACCAGCACGCGCAGGAGGCCCTGCGGGAGTACGTGGAGGATACGCCGTAACCGTCCGCTGGGGCCGGCCGTTCAGCCGCCGGCCCCTCCCCGCCAGACAGCCAAGGCTTCCTGAGCCAGCAGCCGCACGATACCGCCCAGACGGAAGTTCCGCCAGAAGACCGCCGGCGGGAACAATTCCGCCTTGTCGTTAAGCGTCCCTTCGGAAAAAGCCTGAATAGCTTGGGCCAAGGCGCGGCGCGTCTCCGGGTCGGCCGGGCCGCCGGCGGCCAGCTGGCTGCGGATGGCGCGGGCCGCCTGAAGCCGGCCGCGCACCGCCGCCGCGCGCTGCGGTGAGATTCGGCCGTAGCGCTCTTTGAGATCGTTCAACTGCTCGGCGGCCGCGTAGGTTACCGCCACAATCTGGGCGCGCGTCATCCACTCCGTCTCATAATTCAACATCGCTTCCCAGTCGTTGGCCTCCAACAGGGCGCGGTGTTCCGCCAGCGTTCGGGCGAAGAGCCGGTATCCGTGCGCCGCGGGCGTCTCAAAGCCGGCGCTGCCGGGATCAATAAACGGGCCGAGCGGCGTGATAAACGCGGACAAACGCCGGTCAAAGCGCTGGAACAAAACCTCAATCGCGCGGACGGTCTCCAGCACGCTGGCGCTGGTCTGCCCCGGCAGGCCGATCATGTAAAACAGATCGAGCTGCTCACAGCGCCGCCGCAAACAGGCCGCCAGCGCCGCCTCCAGCCGGGCGTTGGGGTACTGCGCTTTGCCCAGGCGGGCGCGGATCGCTTCCGCATGGCTCTCCGGCGAAAACTCGGCGCCCCAGTGCGGCAGCGCCTCCTCCAGGCGGGCCAGAAACTCATCCGGGGGCGGCGCGAAGAACTCAAACACCAGCCGGTTGTCCACCGGACGGCGCGCCAACGCCTCAACCACCGCGCGCGCATACGGCTCGCCGCTGTCGCGCAGATCACCCACCAAAAAGATCGGCGCACGCGTCAGAGCCGCCAGCGTCTGGACCGCCTCCGCAATGGCGGCCGGGCTGCGCCGGAGCGGGTGCGGCCCCGGCATAAACCGGTCAAAGGCGGCCTGGGAGGCGCCGCAGGTGACGCACTGATGATCACAGCCGCGCACGGTGAAAACGGCCGTGATGGGA
>JAGOBN010000405.1 GCA_017999235.1 Anaerolineales bacterium
AGCTTGCGGCTGACTGGCCGCTGTCGCGTGTGAGGGGACAGTCGGCTGGGGTTCGGGGTCGGAGCGGGCGTGGCGTGCGGTGCTTGGTCGGAGGCCGGGTGGGGCGCCGGCCCGGGAAGTGGCCCAACTGGAGGAGCAGGGCGAGGAAAAGCAGGGTCAGCCAGGGCTCAAGATGAAGAACAGGCACGGCTTCCTTGCTGCCTACGGGTAGGTGGCGACGCTTCGCGTGCTGGGGTTAGGTAAGGTCGTCAAGCCTCATTGGAATTACCAACCGCGAAGACGTGCAAGACCCATTGTCAATTTTTACTTAAATTGCCTGACCGCTACTCAAGTTGACTGGCTGGCCGGCTGGTCTCCGCGTGGCGCCAGTGCTACACTGCGCGGGTGCGCCCGGCCCGCTAACACCTGAGCGCCAGAGGAGATGCCGATATGCCACCGGCCTTGAGTAATTTGACGGCCATTGTCACGGGGGCGGGGAGCGGATTAGGCGCGGCGGTGGCCCAGGCCTTGGCCGCCGCCGGCGCGCGCTGTGTGCTGGCTGGCCGGCGGCGCGCGCCGCTGCAGGCGTTGGCCGCGCAGCTGGAGTCCGCCGTCGGCCGCGCGCTGGCCGTCGCCGCCGACGTGACGGACGAAGGTCAGGTTGCGGCGCTGGTGGCCGCCGCTGTGGCGGAGTTCGGCGGAGTCGACATCGTCGTCAATAACGCCGGCCTGCTTAAGCAAGCCTCAGTCACCGCGACCTCCCTGGCGCTGTGGGATGAAATTCTCAACGTCAACCTGCGCGGCGCTTTCCTGGTCTGCCGGGCGGCCTGGCCGCATCTGTGCCGCAGCCGCGGCCAGATCGTCAATTTGAGTTCCATGGCGGCCGTCCAAGGGTTTCCGGACGAAGCCGCCTACTGCGCCAGCAAAGCCGGGCTCAATGGTTTGACGTTGGCGCTGGCGGCCGAAGGCAAGCCGCACGGGATTCGGGTGTTGGCCGTTTGCCCGGCGGCGACGGATACGCCCCTGTGGGAGAGCCAGGCGCCGGCCGTCGTGCGCGACCGCATGATGAAGCCGGAGCCGATTGGCGAGCTGGTGAGCACGCTGCTGGCCGCGCCGCGCAGCCTTGATTTTGATCCGGTGATGATCCGGAACTTCGCCGATCCCTGGACGGCGGCCTGAAGTCGTGTTAGAGCGGGCGCCAGCGGGCGCGGTGATCGAGCAGATGCTCGGTGCCGGAGCGTCGCGCCAGCGCTTGGGCGGCACGCTGGGCCTCGCGCAACAGGGCCGGCTCATCCAGGTTTTTAAAGACCCCGTCTTCCAACAGCACTTGGCCATCCACCACGACCGTGGCCACATTGGCCTGGCCAGCCGAGTACACCAAGGTCGCCACCGGGTCATGCACCGGCGTGGCCTTGGGAGTGTAGGGATCCACCAGGAAGAAATCGGCCTGCTTGCCGGGCTCCAGTGAGCCGATCTGCGCGGACAGCCCCATAGCCTGCGCCCCGCCGCGCGTGGCCCAATCCACAGCGGTCTGCGCCAGCACCACTGAGGCGTCCTCAGCTGCCGCTTTCTGCAGCAGCGCGCTGAACTTGAGTGTCTCCAGCATGTCCTGGCAGTTGTTGCTGCCGGCGCCGTCGGTGGCGATGCTGATGGTCAAGCCAGCGCGCGCCATCTTGACCATGGGGGGGATGCCCGAGCCGAGATACATATTGCTGACCGCGTTGTACGAGATCTTCACATCGTGCTGGACGAACAGCGCGATGTCCTCGTCGGACATATGCACGCAGTGGACGGCCAGCAGGTCCGGGCCGAGCAGGCCAGTGTGGGCCAGCATCGGGATGGTGCCGCGCCCGAAGCGTTCCAGCGCGGAGGCGTTGTCATAGCGCGACTCATTGATGTGCATGGTGACGGGCATCCGGCGCGCATCCGCCGCCTGCCGCGTGGCGCGCAGGCCGGCCTCGCTGACGCCCCAGATGGAGCCCACCGAGAGGCCGATCTCCAGCCGGCCGCCGCCGGCGCCCTGGTAACGCTCCGCCAGTTCGCCGGCGTGCGCCAGCGCCTCGTCGGCCGGCTGGATCAGTTCGGGGATGATGCCCGAGTCGGCGCCGGCGTCGTTCACCATGCGCGAGTAGCGGCCGCGCAGCCCACTGTCCAGCATGGCGCGGATGACGGGTTCATGCAGGGCCGGATCCTTCACGGGATAGTGGAAATCCACGAGGGTGGTCGCGCCGCTGCGCAGGTTCTCCAGACAGCAGACCAGCGAGGTCAAATAGACCTCCTCGGGGCTCATGGCCCGTGCGGTGGGGAAGGTAACCGCCCGCACCCAGGCCTCCACGCCCATGTCCTCGCCCAGCCCTTTAACGGCCGATTGGAAGAGATGGGTATGGGTATTGACCAGGCCCGGGAACAGGGCGCGGCCTTGCCCGTCGAGGCTACGGCGGGCGGCAAAACGCGGTGCGATTTCCGCCGTCGGCCCGACGGCCAATAGCCGGCCGTCACGGATGGCCAGTGCGCCGTCCTCAATGACGCGGCGCTGGGCGTCCTGGGTGATGAGCAAGGCATGCTGGACCAACAGGTCCGCGGTTTGCGGCGGGGCGGAAGTGTCCATAGCGTTCCTGGCTTGAGTTGAACGAACGGGTGGCGGATTAGAAGACGGGCGGCGTGCTGGCCGATAGAAACACGGTCTCGCGCCGGCCGCTGGCCGCGATCTCCTGCAGGCTGGGGCCGTGGAAGGTAATGCTGTCGCCGGCCTCCAGCAGATATTCGCCGGTCGTCAGCTTCACGCGCAGTTGGCCTTCCATGACGACCAGGCATTCCTCGGTGTCATGATTGGGCGGGAGGGCAATGTTGCCGGCGCTCGGGCGCGCCCGAGTGATAAAGACTTCGAGTCGGCCGCGCAGGCTGGGGACCAGCAGTTCGGCGGTCACCCCGTTGTTAGGGAAGGTCAAACGCACGCGCTCGTTATGCCGCACGACTGGGTTGACGCCATTGGCGTGGGTGAAATAGAAGGGCGGCACCTGCAGGGCATCGGCGATCCGGCGCAGGGAGTCCAGCGACGGCTGGTTGCGGTCGCGTTCCACCAGGCTGAGGAAGCTGGCCGTCAGATTGGTGCGCCCGGCCAGATCCTGCAGACTGAAGCCGAGCTCTTTGCGGCGTTCGCGCAGCCGGGCGCCGATCCCGGGCGGGGTCGGTGTTTGACTGTGCGCTGGCGGGTCGGTGGGCTTGGTACTCATAGCATCGAGTGTAGCACCGGCCTCTGTGAGCGTCAATTGCATTTTGAGTAAGATTCAATGACTTCAAGCATTACTTGACTTTGGGAAGCCGCGTGTGCTAATCTGCTTCTGTCATTCGTTTGGCTGCAATTTGGCTGGAAGCATCGGGTCCGTTGTCTCCGGCCGCAGCGTCTCCCTAATGGGCGGCTTGTCAGCCCTTACTGTTCGCGACCTGGCCGCGTGTTCGGGCAATGTGTCCCCGGCCGCCGGCTTGTTCAGCCGCCTGGGCGGGCCGGTCGCGTAGTGATGGGCCGGGCAGTTTGTGTTCCCCAGCGGGGTCAGGCGGCCCCGGGTCACCAATGAGGAGATCATATGGCGCTGGATCTTGAACAATTGCTGGACCTGTACCGGGACATGTGGCTGGTGCGGGCCTTTGAATTTGGCCTGGAACGCGAGTTCAAGAAAGGCACCGTGCCCGGCATGCTTCATATTGGCGTTGGTCAGGAGGCCACGCAAGCCGCGCTGGCCGCGCATCTGGAGAAGACTGACTGCTTCTTCCCGGATCACCGCTGCCATGGGCTGAATGCCCTGGCGCAGGAGCGGCACGCCGGCAGCGGCCGGCGGATCATGGCCGAGTTGTTCGGTCGGGCTACCGGCGTTTCCGGCGGCAAGGGTGGCAGCCTGCACAGCGCCGATCCCTCCGTTGGGAATTTTGGCGATAACGCGGTGGAAGGCTCGTTCATGGCCACGGTGCTCGGGGTGGCCCTGGCTTGGAAGATGCGCCGGCAGCCGCGGGTGGCCTGCTGCATGATTGGCGACGGCACGGTCGGGCGGGGCGAATTCCACGAGAGCCTCAACCTGGCCGCCACCTGGAAACTGCCCGTACTCTATGCGTGCGTCAATAACGGCTACGCGATTTCGACCGCGGTGGGTGACTCGCATGCCTCCGCCAATATCGTGGATCTGGCGCGCGGCTACGGGCTGCCGTGTGTCCAGGTGGATGGCAACGACATCGAACTGGCGCATGCGGCGGTGGCGCAGGCGGTCGCCCACATTCGCGCCGGCCACGGCCCCTATTTCCTTGAATTCAAGACCTGGCGCTGGCAGGGTATTTTCTCCGGGGAATTCCGGCCCGCCGAGGAAGTGCGCTACTGGAAGGAAGAGCACGATCCGCTCAAGATGGCGCGCCAGAAGATCCTGGCGACCGGCCGGGCCGCCGAGGCCGCGGTGGACCAGATCGAGGCGGAGGTGAAGGCCCAGATTGAAGCTTGGATTCAATTCGCGATCGCCAGCCCGATGCCCAGCGCGGAGAAGGCGACCGCCAATGTCTACGTGGGATGGGAGGTCGCTTCCCGATGACGGCTCCAACGGCGGCTCCCCGCACGCGCACGTTTGTCCAGGCGCTGAACGAGGCCCTGGATGTGAAGATGGCCCAGGACGAGAACGTCTATCTGTTGGGCGAGGATATCGGCAAGATGGGCGGCGATTTCGGCGTCACC
>JAGOBN010000406.1 GCA_017999235.1 Anaerolineales bacterium
CGTCATCCCTTAGCCGCTGCGGATCGGGAGTCCGCCAATGTCCGCCGCGCGTCTTCATACCCCAGCCGGATCAAATAATCCGTGTTCTGCGGGTCGTATTTCAAAATCCACGCGGCCGGGATGTTCTCGCTGGGCGCGATGACGCGCACGTTGACCACGTGATGGCCGCTGACGTCGCGGCCCTCGCGCACCCGGCGGTTCACTTTTTCCAACTGCTTGAGATCGACCTCGAACGAGGCCAGCATCGCCATATCGAAGGCGTGCGCGGCGGCATCGAGCAGGTTGGGCGGCGGCGGCAGCTCGCGGGCGCCGGCCGGCGAGAGCAGCACCACAAACACGTCTTCCGCGCCCTCGTCGATGGCCGGCCGGAGCGGGGTGTTGGCCACCACCGCGCCGTCCCAGAACACCTCGTCGTCAAGATCGGTCCACGGGTAAACCACCGGGATGCTGCATGAGGCCAGGATGTGCTTGACCGTGATCTCCGGATTGCGGAAGACGCGCAGCTGGCCGCGGCGGATATCGGTGCTGGTCACCAGGAAGGTGGTGGCGCTGGTGCGGACGTGGTGAAAGTTGATCTGGCGCTCCAGCGTGGCCTGCCACGGGCTGTTATCCAACAGGCTGGGCCGCTCAAAGTATTCCAGGGGATTGAGCCGGAAGCGCTGCACCATATCCGTGGTCAGGCCGCGCCATTCGCGCTCCAGGTCGGCGGCGGTCAGGCCGGCCGTGATCATCGCGCCGTTCACGGCGCCGATGGAGGTCCCGACCACAATATCGGGCAAGAGCCGGTGCTCTTCCAGATACTTGTAGACCCCGACGTGGTAAGCGCCGCGGCCGCCGCCGCCGGAGAGCACGAGCGCGCGCTTTTTGAGATTGGGCATGGCGACCTCCCGGTGAATGGGCCGGCGGCCGCAGGGGCCAGTCCGCAACCGATCTCCAACCGCCGCCGGTATAACCGCGAATGATAGCCCGAAACGGGCGTTTGCGCCGGCCGGTCAATAACAAATCCCAGGCGGCTTGATGCATTACTGGACTAGGCCGGCGGCGCGGCGGGCGATACAGTTAAGGGGCAGCCGGCTTAGACTCGCCGGCCCGCGAAAGGGAAAAACATGGCCGCCTTGACACAGTGGTTGATCCGGGTCGATGTAGCGCTCACCCGCTGGATGGCGCGCTACGGCGTCAGCGGCCTGCGCGTCAGCCTGGGGATCGTCTTCTTCTGGTTCGGGGTGTTGAAGTTCTTTCCGGGCTTGAGCCCGGCCCAGGATCTGGCCGCGCGCACCATCGAAACCTTGAGCTTCGGCTGGGTGCCGCCGGCCGTGAGCGTGCCGGTGCTGGCGGCCTGGGAATGCCTGATCGGGCTGGGCCTGATTACCGGCCGGTTCATGCGCGCCACGCTGCTGCTGTTGATCCTGCAAATGCTGGGGACGGTCACGCCGCTGGCGCTGTTCCCGGCCGAGACCTTCACCCGCTTCCCATACGCCCCGACCCTGGAGGGCCAGTACATCATCAAGAACGTGGTGCTGGTCAGCGCGGCCGTGGTGTTGGGGGCGACGGTGCGCGGCGGGGATCTGGTGGCGGACCCGGAACTGGCGCGGCGGCCGGCCGGCTAAGGTTTGGGGGCGGGGCCGGCCGGCGGGGGCGCGGCCTCTTCGTCGTCATCTTCCCAGCCGATGATCCACACGCACAGGCCGGCCACCAGGGTGGTGGCCACCAGCAGGGCCGCCCACTGGCCGGCCAGCAGGCCGACGTCCCGGGCTTCGTAAAGCACAATTGCGTCCAGGCCCAGCCCGAGGACAATCCAGGCGGCCAGGCGGGGGTGGGCTTTCGCCCAATCGATCAAGTTGGGCATGCGGATATCCTAAACGGGCCGAAGCACGCGGTCTTCGCGCAGCTTCTTCCACAACATCCCGGTGCCGGCCGGCATGGATTCCTTGGCGGCCTCGCGCCAGGCGTCCACGCCCAGTTTTTCCGGCGTCTGCGGGGCGTAGCCGCTGCCGGCCAAGGCCTGCGCGGCGGCCGGCGCCATCGCCAGCGGGAAGAACAGCAGGGCGGCCTCGCACTGCAGCTCCTTGGACGCGGCCTCCACGGCCTCAAACAACGGCGCGGCCAGGGCCTCCAGCGGCGCGCTGGCCAGCCAATAGACCTCGTCCACGCGCGCCACCAAATTCTCCACCTTAAAGCCGGCCAGCGCGCCCAGTTGGCCGCCGTATTCCGCCAGCATGTAAGCCTTGTCGCCAAAAGCCGCGATCACCTCGCCACGGCTGAGCGCCCGCTGGCCTTGGGTGGTCTGTTTAATAAAGTCCGCGATGACGGCGGCGTCGCTGGGCTTGCCGCGCCGCACGCGCACCGTCTTGGCGCCGGCCGGGGCGGCCGGTTCGGGCTGGGCCGGGGCGGCTGGCGCGGCGACCGCCAGCTTGTTGAAGCCGGCCTGCACCTGGTTCCAGGTGTCTTCAAAGGAGCCGCTGTTGTCGATGATGAACGCCGCGGCTTTAAGCTTCTCACCTTGGGGCGGCTGGGCCAGGATGCGCTGGCGGGCGTCGGCCGGGCTGAGCTTGCGCTTATCTACCAGCCGCGCTTCCTGCACCGGTTCCGGCACATGCACCACCCACAGCGCGTCACAGTCTTTGGCCGTCCCGCTTTCCATCAGCTTGATGGCCTCCACCACAGCCACCGGCGCTTTGGAGCGCTTAATCAGCAGGTCAGTGGCCTGTTTGACAAACGGGTGGATGACGGCTTCCAAGCGGGCCAGCGCCTCCGGGTCGGAGAAGACCAGGCGCCCCAGGCGGGGCCGGTTGACCTCCCCATTGGGATTCAGGATCCATTCGCCGAACAGCTTGACCACGGCGGCGTAGGCCGGCCCGCCCTGGGCAATGGCCTGATGCGCCAGCGCGTCGGCGTCAATGCTGAAGGCGCCCAAATGCTCCAGCATCTTGCGGACGACGCTCTTGCCGGTGGCGATGTTGCCGGTCAAGCCGATGACGTATTTTCCAGGCCAGCGATTGCTCATGAAAGGCCGCTTTCTCTCCGACAGACGTGGGCTGGATTCTAGTCGGGCGCTGGGGAAGTGACAAGTGTCCCGGCCGTCTGATGATGCTGGACCGGCCGGCCGCGCTCAGCCCGCGCGATACGCCCAGATCAGGGCCAGGCTGAACAGGCTGGACACCACCGTCTGCCGCACACCGATGAGCACGGGTTTGACCCCCACCGGCGGCCGCCACAGCGCGCCGTAGAGGACCTCGGCCAGCATCAGCGCGAAGCCGGCTGACGCCCAGGCCGGCGCCCAGCCCGCCCAACTCAGCGCGGCCGCGCCGGCCAGGGCCAGGCCGTTCCATCCCAAACTGGCCCGCGCCAACGCCCAGCGGTCGGGCCAGGGCGGCGCGGTCTTCAGGCGGCGGTAAGCGAGACAGGCGTACACATAGACGATGGCGCCCACGGCCTGCAGCGCGCACAACATCCCCAGGCCCAGGCTGCGCCCGGTGAAAGCGCCGGCGCTCACCGCCTCCGCCGCCGGCGCGCTCAAGGCCAGCGCCGCCGCGCCCGCCGCCTCCACCCACACTTGGCCGCGCTCGGCGCGCTGGGCCACCAGCCACATCTGCCAGGTCAGCATCGGCGCCATCAGCGCCCCGAGGCCAAACACCCAGGCCTGCCCCGTGCCGGCCAACCCGGCCGCGCCCGCCAGGGCCAGCAGTCCGTAGAGGCCCAGCCAGGCCAGGGCCGGCCCGCGCTCGTCGGCCGGCCGGCGCCCCGCCAGGGTCTTTACCCAGATGGTCAGAGGCTGCAAGGCCAAGAACATCCCCAGCATCGCCAGAGTCAACCAGACCAGCCCCCACGTCAGACGGCCGCCGATGACGGCGCCGGCGATGAAGGGTCCCAGCCACAGCGCCCAAGCGCCATGTTGTTGTGGTAAGGCGATGTGTTTGCGCCCGAAGCGCGCGAAGGAAAATGTCGGTGAGGAAGTCATTGGGTTAAGCACATTTCAAATCAGGTGTCCGGCTAAGAATGATAGGCCGCTTCGCCCATCCGGCTATGACCAGCGTCATGAGCGCCGACACAAAGGTTAAGCGCCGGCGGTCAGCAGTCCGAGCGCCGCCACCCACAACAAGCCCTGCACCACCACGGCCGCGCCGAACAGCAGATAGGCGGCCGGCCGGTCCGCCGCGCGGCGATGAACCAGGATCCCGAGGACCGCGTTCACGCCCCAGGCCACGGCCCCGATGGAGACCAGGGTGAATAAGCCCGCCGGCGGCCCAAAGCGCAGGGGTTGACCGTTCGGATCAAAGCGCAGCGCGATCTGGGCCGGCAGCTGCGGGAAGATTGCCAGCAAGTACCCGGCCAACGCCAACAGCGCCGCCCCGCCGCCCGCCAGCAGCGCCACGGCCCAGCGGTCGCGCCACACCGCCCACTCAGTTAGTGCCGGCCGAGCCGGTGCCGGCAAAGCCGGTGCCGGCGCCGGGGCAGGCGCCGGCGGCTGCGGCTCCACCGGCTCGGCGGCCGCCGGCTGCCCCGCCAGCGCGGCCAGAAACGCGGCTGGCGCCGGCGGCGAGAGGGCCAGCCAGCCGTCCGCATACCCGATCAGCACGAGGCCGGCCTTGTCGCGGCGCGTGGTCAGAAATTCCAGCGCGCCCAGCTCGGGCTGCCGCACCTGGCCGATGTAGCACCCCGGCCAGTTGAGGGGCGGAGGGGTCAGG
>JAGOBN010000407.1 GCA_017999235.1 Anaerolineales bacterium
GTCTTGACGCCGGCCATGATCACGGAGATGACGGCGGCCGGCGGCCTGCTGGTCATGGCCATCGGCGTGGGGCCGCTGCTGGAACTACGCCCCATCCGCGTCGGAAATTTCCTGCCGGCCCTGGTGATCGCGCCGCTGATTGTGGCCGCGCTGACGGCGCTGGGGCTTCCCCTCAGCCCGCCGTGACCGTCACGCCCTGCGTGGTCAGCCAGGCCAGAAACTCATCATCGGCAAAGGCCAGCGCCGGCGCCAGCACGCCGCGCCTGCTAAACTCCGCCGCCAGCAGCCGGGGCGCGGCGTAGGCCACAATCGCGGCCGTCAGCGCATACGGGTCCCGGCCGCGCGCCGTCCGCACCCACCTCTGCGCGCCCCGGTGGGCTTCGATCTGCACCACGAAGCGCGCGCTCTTCAGCAGCGCCTCGGGCGGGGGCGGCGCCAGATACCGGAAGGAGAGCGCGGTCAGCGCGCCCAGCGGTGTCCGCAGCAGCACGTCGATGAAGGGCATCAGCGCGGCGACCGGGCGCGCCCACCGCGGGGCGAGCGCCAGCCAGGCCTGCACATCCCGCACCGTGCTATGGGCGGGCACGGTCACCGTCTCCGCGCTGGGGAAGGAGATGGCGCGATACGGCCGGCCGGCGAAGTCGCCGGCGCGCACCTCCCCGCCCGGCAAACGCCCCACCCAACGCCCGCCGCGATACGTCCACCACGAGGTGGCATAGGTCCGCAGCCCCGCGAGGCGCGTGCCATAGCTGATGGCTTCGGCCGGCAGGGCGTAGACCACATCCACCCGTTCCAGCGCGCCCACCGCCCGGGTAAGCGCGCTCACCAGCGCATCCGCGATGGCCACCTCAAAGCCGCCGGCCGGCACCAGGGCCGCGCCCGTGGTGCGCGCCAGCGCGTCGAACTGGCGCAGCCGAAACACAAAGCCCAATTCATTGGAAACATCGAGATAACGGCTGCCGTGCAAGGCCGCCGCTTGGGCCACCGGCAAGCCCAGGTCCGTAAAGGGGCCGGCGCAGTTAATGAGGAGAGGCGGGCCGGCCAGCCGGCCGGTCGGAGACATCCGCCGGGGGGTGAAGAGCGGCTCCGGCGCCTGGGCGGAGGCCACCACGATCGGCGGCGGCGGCGTAAATTGGCCGGCGAGCGCGGCGAGTTTTTCAGGTGAGCGGCCGGCGATGCGGAACGTTTGGCCGGTCTGGGCCAGCGCGTGCGCCACGCGCCGGCCGGTGTAGCCGGTCGCGCCGAAGAGCGTGATCATGGGCGCGGCTTCAAGCGGCCGCGCCGTGCCGGTCCAGCCAGGCGAGCAGATCCGCGAAGACCTGGGCGCGCTCAACCTCGTTGTGGATTTCGTGGTACAAGCCGGGATATTCCTTAAACGTCTTGTCCGGGGCGCCGGCCTGCGCCACAAACGCTTGTGAGACTTCCGGCTTGAAGACCCCGTCCGCGCCGCCGTGGAGCACCAGCACCGGCTGACGCAGTTCAGCGGCCTGCGTCAGCAGCCATTCGCCCTGCCGCATCGCGTCCACGCCCAGCCGCGCCGACATCTTGGCATGGGCCAGGTGCTGATCCGGGTAAGCCGCCAGCAAAGCCGTGTCGTGCGTCATCGGCACGGCCTGATCCAGGCCCGTTTCCTGCGTGAAGCCAGGGACAAGGTTGGCCAGGCCGCGCGCCAAAGTCAGTTTCCAGGCCGGCGGCAGATAGGTCAGCCGCAGCCAGGGCGCGCTGACGATGACGCCGGCCACCTCCGGCTGGCGTTCGATCGCATAGCTGAGGGTGATCTGACCGCCCAGGCTGTGACCATACAGAAACACCGGCCGCCCGGGGAAGCGCCGGCCGGCCGCCTCATGGACCACGTGCAGATCGCTCAACAGGGCTTCATAGCGGGGGACATGCCCGCGCGGGCCGCCCGACCGGCCGTGGCCGCGCACATCGTAGGCTTGCACGGCATAGCCGCCGGCGGTGAGCGCTTGGGCGACATGCGCGTACTTGCTGGCGTACTCGCCATGGCCGTGGGTGAGCACGATGACGGCTTTCAGAACGTCAGCCGGCGGTGTCCAAAGATAGGTGGCCAGGGTCAAGCCATCGCGGGCGTGGAGCTGCGTTTCTAAACGGGGCATGGGCGTTCTCCTGCCGGCGATTATAGCCGTGCGGCTGACCAAACCAAACCACACTGCCGCACTGATGGTTTCGGCCCATAATGACCGGCACACACCGCCGCGCCGCGCATTATCCGGGAGATGCCATGACATCCACTCGCCGCTTAATTTACGGGATTATGGCTGTTATTACCGCCCTGGCATTAATGGCCGCCGCCCTGCCCGCCTCCCCCAGCCGGAGGCCCGACCAACGCGCCACCCGCACGCCGCGCGCCAATCCGGCCGTGACCCTGACCGCCCTCCAACCGACGGTGGCGGCCGGCGCCACCCGCCTCGCCCCCACGCTCAGCGCCGGCAAAGCCACGGCCGCCGCGCTGGCCACCCTGGCGGCGGCCACTGCTACCGCCCGGCGTCTCACCGCCACCCCGCCGGCCAAGGTTTCGGCGGAAGAGGCCAGCGCCGCCATTACCGCCTACGCCGACGAGATTCTCGGCCTGAACGTAAAGGTCACCCAGGCCGGCGGGTTGACGGGCACCATCAACCGCACCCTGACGCAAACCACCGCCGGCAGTTCGGCTCAATCCCTCTCGGCCAAGGGGGCGGCGAAAACCTACGGGGCCATTCTGAGCAATGGCGCGGCCTCGTTGAGCTATGGCACCGGCACGGTGACCGGGGATGTGACCGTGGATGTGCAGGGGTCCAGCCTGGGCATCTATTCATTGAAAGTGACCAACACGGGAACCCTGGACGCCGCCCAGGCGTTGCAGCTGGCCCAGGCCACCTTTCCCGGCGTGGGCGGCCTCGAGTACACCGTCTACACCGTCACCAAGGGCTTTGCCTGGTATGCCAAAGGCACGTCCTCAGGTGTGGATCTGAAGACCAAAAAGGTGGTGACCTTCGCGCAAGCGGTGGTGTTGTACGTGCTGCCGGCCGCAAACGGCCAGGCCAGCGTCTCGGCCACGGTCGGCCGCGGCGAGTTGGCGGCCAATCTCAAAGTTCCGTGACCCGCGGGCGGTTAAACCGCGCCGGCCCGCCGAAATCAATCGGCGGGCCGGCGTTTTTTTTTAAGCATCCCCCAGCGGCGCTAAGCGGTGACTTCGCTCGCTTCAAACCGGCAGGCCGGTGCGCCCAGCCCCTTGCACTCCGTCTCAACCACCTCATATTCCCGGCCGGTGGCCCAGCCCAAGGCGGCTTGGATCTGGCCGATGGTCAGGCTGCAGCCCGGCGCCTCGCGCCGGCGTCCAAACACGCTGTCCCCTTCATAATCCAGGACCACGAACCGCCCGCCGGCATGGCTCACTTCAACCCGCCCGTGCGGCGCGGCGATTTCGGCCGCCAGCCAACGCAGGATGCGCCGCGCCCGCGCCGGCCGCGGCAGCCCGAGGAAGACCAAACGGTGGCCGGCCACATTAAGCGGCTGATGCTTGATCAGCTGCTCAAAGGCGCCGCGCCCCACGCGCAGCAAGATCCCGCGCGCGCCGCGCCCAAAGTAGACCTCCACCGCCTGCACCAGGGCCGCGTATTCGGCGGCCTGCAGCCGCAGTTCACGGTTATACGGCGGCAGTTCGCCGGTATAGCGAATCAGGCGCGCCTGCCGCAGCATTGTGATGAGGCCGCCATGTCCAACCACGCCCTCCAGCGCCAGCAATAGCCGGCGCAGGCGGGTATTCGGCAGGTCACGACCGCGATCAGTACTCACCGTTGGGTTCCTTAATCATCCACTGGGGTCTAAGAGTTAGTGTAACACAACCCGCCTGGCCGTTGGCGCTTATAAGGCCAACTGATAAACCGGGAAGCGCGTCCCTGTCAGCGCGAAGCCCAGTGTTTGGTAGACGGTCAGCGAGGCGGCATTGTTGTGCTGGGTGTTGACCGTGATCTCACGCCCCCCGCGCCGGTCGTAATAGGCGATCAGATCCGCCACCAAGGCCCGGCCCAGGCCGCGCCCCTGCCATTCCGGACGCACCGCCAGCCGCGCCAGATGCGCGCCGGCCCGGCTGGGCGTGGTCAGCTGATACCCCGCTATCTGGCCGGCCAACTCAACGACGCTGACATACTCGGCCTGGCCGGTGGCCAGCCGGACCATCTCCGGCGCCAGCTGCCACGGCGCGGCAAAAGCCGCCGTGTCCGCGTCCACAATCTCCGGCAGATCGGCGGTCTCGGCCGGCCGCACCCGCGCCCCGGCCAAAGCCGGCTCCAGCGGCGGCAGGGCGCCGGCGGGCCGGCTGAGCACTACGACATCGTGGGTGCGCGTAAAACCAGCCGCTTGATACAGCGGCTCAGTCCACGGCTCCAGGCTGAGCGCCGCCGCCATACCCGGCTGGGTCTGAGCCAGCTGCGCGCAGGCGGCTGGCCACAACAAATCCCATACGGCCGCCGCGCTTACGCCTTCGGCGGCCACCAGCAGCCGCAGCCAGGCGCAATCCGGCAGATCGGGCGGGCAGGCCAGCGCGCCCACCAAGCGGGTGCCGCGTTCGGCCACCAGAAAGGGCTGCTGCCCCAGCCAGTCTTCCACGGGCTTCCAATCCAAATGGGCATGCACATATGGCTCGTAGCGCGCCAAGGTTTGGATGGCGT
>JAGOBN010000408.1 GCA_017999235.1 Anaerolineales bacterium
TCTACATCAATAACTCCACCATTACCGGCAATCGGGCCGGCTATTGGTACGGCTATTCTGGGGGCCGCTACTTTGGCGGGCTGTCGGCCACCTCCGCCGTGATCCTCCGCAACAGCCTCGTGGCGGGCAACAACGCCGATTATGGGCCGGACTGCGGCAACGAACTGACCAGCGCCGGCCACAACCTGATCGGCAACATGGCCGGCTGCAGTTTCGCCGCCCAGCCCAGCGACGTGCTGAACGTCGCGGCTCGGCTGGGTGTCCCCGCCGGCCTGCCCGTCTACCTTCCGCTGCTGACCGGCAGCCCGGCTCTGAACGCCGGCGACCCGGCGGGCTGCCGCGACCAGGCCGGCGTCCCGTTCACGGCCGATATCCGCGGCATGGCCCGGCCGCAAGGCGCGGCCTGCGACATCGGGGCGTATGAAGCGGAGTTGGCGGACCTCAGCCTCGTCATCCTGGAGGCGGCCGGCCCGCGCGTCGTTGGCGAGGCGCGTCCGCACACCGTCTTGATCACCAATGCCGGCCCGAGCGCCGCCGATCTGGTGACCTTTACGGAAGCGCTGGCCGCGCCGGCCGCATTCGAACTCAACCCCTCCCAAGGCGCCTGCCCGCTTACCGGGCCCACCGCACGCTGCGATTTGGGCCGGCTGGAGCCTGGCGCTCAGGTGACGGTGACCGTGATCATGACGATCACCCAGAGCCAGAGCACCACGGTGTCCTTCACCGGCACGGCCATTGCCGCCCGGGCCGCCGACCCGGCGGCGGCCAATAATACCGTGACCGTCACCCTGCCCATCTCGGCGGCCGATCTGAGCGTCGCGGCCGCGGCCGCGCCCGACCCGGCGGTTTTCGGCGCGCCGCTGACCTACACGCTGGCGGTGGCCAACGCCGGTCCTTCGCCGGCGGCGGGCGTGCGCCTGACCGATACCCTGCCGCTCAGCGCCACGCTGCTATCCGCCGAGGCCGGCCTGGGCAGCTGCGCGGGCGCCGGCGGGGTGGTGACCTGCGCGCTCGGCGACCTGGCCGCCGGCGCGAGCCAGCCGATAACACTCACGGTGATACCTGGGCAGCGCGGCGCGCTCGAGCAGATTAATCGCGTCAGCGTCACGTCGGACATGCCGCTGCCCGCCGGCGCCGCCTCGGTCGGCGTCACCACCACCACCCCGGTCGCGTCCGCGGATGTGGGCATCGTGCTGGATGAACCCGCCGGCCAGATCGAGCGGGGGAAGCCGCTGACCTACACCCTGACGGTTCTCAACACCGGGCCGGCGGCGGCCACCGGATTACAGGTGGCCTTCCCTTGGCCGGCGACCTTTAGCCTGCTGCAGACCGATTTCGGGCCGGGGGCCTGCGCCCTGAATGGGACATCTTTAGACTGCACCCTGGACACCTTGGCCCCGTCCGCCAGCGCGGCCGCCACCGTGGTGGTCACCCCCCTTTGGGGCGGCTATCGGCCGGTGACCGCCACCGTAACCGCCAATGAGCCGGACCCGGACCCGGCCGATAACGCCGTCAGCCGGATCACAGAAATCACACCGCTGGGGCTGTTCATGCCCTTGGTCAACAACTTTGCCTGCGACAACTTCGCCGACGCCTTCAATAATTCCCAAAGCGGCTGGACGGTTTTCGAGGATGAGCTGCGCCTCCAGGGTTATGCGGGCGGCGAGTATCAGTTGATGTCCAAACAGGCCGGCTATCTGTTCTACGCTACCGCGCCAGCTTGTCCGCGCGCCAATTTCGCGGCCGGCGTGGACGTCCGCTGGCAGGGCGAGCCAGGCGCCTTTTACGGCCTGCGCTTTGGCAGCGCCCTGGATCTCAGCACCTATTACTTGTTCCTGGTCAACACCGATTACCGGCTCTATACGCTCGTGGTGCGCTCGCCCGCGGGCTTCAGTGACGTCATCCCCTTGGCTCCCGCCGGCACGCTGTGGGCCGACCGTCAGGCGGTCAACCGTCTGGAAGTGAAGCAGTTTGGGGGCATTATGACCTTTTATATCAACGGCAGCCCGGTGACTTCGCATTACCTGGGCCAGCTCGGCCTGGCCCGCTTCGGGCTCGTGGTCAGTCCCTACGATGACGGGCCGGTCGCCGACGGGCGTTTTGATAATTTCTACCTCCGCACGCTGACGCAAGCGTTTGCCCAAGCCGCCCACGGGCCGGCCCCGGCGCCGGCCGCGATTCCGGAGCGCTTGCAGGCCTGGCAGCCGCCGGCCGCGTCTGAACCGCCCGTGCGTTAGGTTCGACGATCACGGAGAATCAAAGGCCCCTCCCGGAGGAGGGGCCGCTGGTTTGAAATGGCGCGCGACGCCCGGCTTAAGGGAACGGCGTACACGACGACGACAGGCCGGTCAGCACATCGCCGCAATACCAGCCGGCGACGCTCGCCACGGCCAGACAGCAGCAGCACAGCAGCAAGCCCACCACCACGGCCACGATAATGAGCGTGCGCCGGCGGTTGTTGTTCGACGGTTGAGATGAAAAGGATTGGTCCATAGGATTAGGTTCTCCGTTCGGAATTATAACCCGCGTTGCCGGCGGGCCGGTTACGATCCAAACACAAAGCCGGCCCAGGATTGGAAGACCGCGAAGCGCGCCGCGTCGATCACCGCGATCTGCAGCAGCGCTAGAGTCAGGCCGGCGGTCAGCGGCCAGGCCGCCGACCGCCAGGTGGTCAGCGTGTTCTGGCGGTTGGTCAAGGCCAGCAGGCCGATCATATACAGCATCGTCAGCAGCATCAGCACGCCGGCCGCGCTGAGCAGGGCCAGGGGATACAGGATCAGCGGCTCATCGCTCAGCACCAGGAGGATCAGGCCGGCGGCGGCGGCCAGCAGGAGCCCCAGCTCCCGCCAGCGGCCGAGCACGGGCCGGTCCACCCAATCGCGCCAGAGCGTTTGGACAAAGACCGGATAAATCAGGCCGGCCACCGCCACGCCATTCAAGGTGCCGGTCACCAGCCGCAGCCAATTCTGCGGCTCGTACAGATGCGGCAGACCTTTAAAGAGCGTGGCATACGAGTTCACGCCGTCCAGGCCCATGAGCGCGATGAAGGCCACCAGCACCACCAGGAACGGCAGGCGCGGCAGCCCGCCGGCGCGGCCCCGGCCCAGGACCGCCAACACCGCCACCCCCGCCACCGCGCCCAGGTAGATGCCGGTGCAGCGCGCGCACAGCGGCAGCGGCTCGCCGGCGATGTGGAACGAGCGCCCATCAATCCGGTGGCAAATGGCATAGCCAATCGCGCCGGCCTTGCCGAGCGCGCCGGGCGGTGTGACGGTGAGCCAGACGCCGGCGGTGAGCGCCAAGACTCCCAGGGTCAGCGGCCAGAGCCAGCGCGGAAAATGGGCAGCCACAGCGGGGGGGAACACGCGGCGATTATAACCGGGCCGGCGGCGGCGAAAAGTTAATCACGGCGGGCGCCGCCGGCCGGCCTCCCCTGGCGCGCCGGCCCCGGGACGCGGTATCATCAGCCACCCTTCTCAAACAAGCGAGCGTTCATGGACCGCGAAACCGCCTTTCAGATCGTGACCGAGCACGTCAAGAACCAGGGGCTGATCAACCATATGCTGTCGGTGGAGGCGGCCCTGCGCGCTTACGCCGTCCAATATGGCGAGGACCCCGATTATTGGGGGCTGGCCGGCCTCCTGCACGACTTCGACTGGGAGATCCATCCCACCTTGGAGCAGCACCCGCAGGCCGGCGCCCCCATCCTGCGCGCGCGCGGCGTGCCGGAGGACATCATCCGGGCCATCCAAAGCCATGCCGATCACACCGGCGTGCCGCGCGAGAAAGCGCTGGATAAGGTCCTGGCGGCCTGCGACGAACTGACCGGCCTGATTACGGCCTGCGCGCTGGTGCGGCCCTCCAAAAGCCTGCATGACCTGACCCCGAAGAGCGTCAAAGGCAAATGGAAAGATAAAGCCTTTGCCGCCGGCGTGGACCGCGCCGAGATCGAGCATAATGTCGCGGCCCTGGGCGTGGATCTGACCGAGCACATTGGGTTCACCATCGCGGCCATGCGCGGCATCGCGCCCGCCCTGGGCCTCGACGGGTCCCTGGCTCAGAACCGCCCGACCTGACCGCAGCTTTCCAATAAATCGCCCGGCGCGACAATAGGGCCGGCCCAGGCTTCCGGTTATAATCCCGGCGCTATGACAAAAACGCCTTCCTCCCCGACGCCGGGTTACCGGCTGTGTCCCACCTGCGGCACGCGCGTCGGCGCGTCCGCCACCAAATGCATGGTCTGCGGCACCGACCTCGGCGCGGCCACCAACGCGGCGCCCGCCAAGGCCGGCCAAGGGACGCCCCTCAACCGGCGCCCGATCAGCCTGCTCGCGGTCGTGCTCATCCTGCTCCTGCTGATCCTCGTGGCGGCCGGCGGGGTATTTCTGGCGGCCGCCACCGGGGTGGCGCCGGAGTTGTTTGACCCGAGCACGCCCACCATCACGCCCACCGACACCGCCTCACCCACCCTGACCTATACGCCCACGCCCACCGACACGCCGGAGCCCACCGTCACCCCGCTCCCGCCTATGGATTACACCATCCAATCCGGCGACACCTGTATCTTGATCGCCATCAACTTCAACGTCTCGGTGGCCAGCATCATCACCCTCAACAACGGCCTGATCAACGCCGATTGCAGCAATCTGACCGTGG
>JAGOBN010000409.1 GCA_017999235.1 Anaerolineales bacterium
CCGATGGATCGCGGCGGCGGCGGACTCCGCGCCCGCGCCGGCCTGGATGACACGGCCGCCAACGCCATCGTGACCCATTTTCTCGACAGCGTCGGCGCCCAGGCGCGGTTAAGTGCACCCGACATGCCGGACCTGGCCGAGCACGTGGCGCGCGCCCAAACCGAGGCGTTAGAAGCGTTGACGGCGCGCCTGAACGCCGCCCTGCCCCCCCAGACGCCGCCGCTGACGGCGGAGGCCCTGCGCCACAGCCGCGGCAGCCACTACACTTACGAGTTCGGAGTCTACCTGCAAGTCTTGGCCCAAACATTGGCCGGCGATCCGCATTTTCATTTCCGGCGCGGCGCCCGGAGCCAGTATCCGTTTCTGGCGCAGTTCCTGCAGAGCCTCAACCTGGCCCAGGCTTACCGCCTGCTGCCGGCCCTGAGCCGGCGCGTCAGCGACATCGATCTGGAGGTGGAGCCGAACTCGCCGACCTCAACCTTGATCCGCTGGCGCGCGGCGCGCCAGCTGGCCGAGCTGCCCGCGGCTCTGCACGCGCGCTTTATCCACGTCAGTTGTCAGGCGATCCAGGGCGTCTTCAGCCAGCTGCCGGCCACCCTCGGCAACCAGCCGGCCGCGCGCATCAAGGAATGGCGCTGTCAGCTCAACGGCGACGAGTGCTGCGAATGGGAGTTCACCTGGCAGAACCCCCAGCCCCGCCCCGGGCTGGAGGTCTGGATCGGCCTGGTGCTGAGCGCCGGCCTGGCGTGGCTGTGGTGGGTCCACGGTCAGCTCTGGGAGCTGAGCAGCCTGCTGCTGGCCGGCGGACTGCCAACCCTGGCCGGCTGGCTGCTCTTCCAATTGCGGCGCAACGCCCATGCCCGCGCCCAGCAGGCCCAGCTGCTCGCCGAACAGCGCGAGCAAGTCAGCCAGCAGTATGAGGAACTCCAGCAGACCAGCGCCGGGCTCCAGAGCGCCAACCTGGCCCTGCGGGATAAAGTGGCCGAGCTGACCAGCCTGAACGAGATCAGCCAAGCCATCAGCGCCAGCCTCAACCTGGACGAATTGCTTACCCGCAGCCTGCAGGCCATCATCCGCCATTTGCCGTTTGAGCGCGTGCTGGTCATGCGCGTGGATGAAGACCGGCGCGTCCTCACCGATGGCCGCGCCCTCGGCGACTTCCCCACCTCACCCGCGTTTCTGCGCGACTACGTCATTCCGCTGGATACCGACCTGCCGCTGGCCGAGATCGCGCGGACCGGCCGGCCCCTGGTGGTGCGCCAGGCCGAGGACATCCGTCATCCGTCCGCGCGCACGGTCATGGCGCGGCTGGGGACCACCGCGTTTGTGGGCGTGCCGCTGACGGTGGCCGGGCGGACGGTGGGCGTCCTGCTCGCGGACACCGGCCCCGCCGGCCGGCCCGTTGATCCGGCCGCCCTGGAGAGCCTGCGCGCGGTGGGCAGCCAGCTGGCCAGCGCCGTGGACCGCGCCCAGCTCTACCAGACTCTGGAACAGCGCGTGGCCGAGCGCACGCTGGAGGCCCGCGCCAGCGAGCAGCGCTTCCGCGCCTTGTTTGAACGCGAGCGCCGCTATGCCCAGGAACTGGCGCTGTTGGAACGCGTGCGCGGGGCGCTGGTCCGGGAGTTCGAGCCGCGGGCCTTCTTCCAGACCGTCGTCGAAGCGGTGGCCGAAACGTTCAGCTATGCCTCGGTCAGCTGCTACCTGCTGGACGGCGCCGAGCTGGTCTGCCAGCACCAGCTCGGCCACGCCGCCCTCCCCGCGCGTCTGCCGCTGGACCGGGGCGTGATGGCGCGCGTGGTGGTCAGCGGCCGGCCGGCCTTGATCCCGGATGTCACCTGCGAGCCGGAGTTCGTGGGCGTGGCGGCCGCGGTCGCGTCCGAAATTTGCGTGCCGGTGCGCGACGACGAGACCATCATCGGGGTGCTCAACGTGGAGAGCCAGGCCGGGCTGCGCCTGGATGATGCCGACCTGCGGCTGATGCTGGCGCTCAGCGAGACGGTCAGCCTGGGGCTGCGCAACACCCGCTTGTACGCGGCGCTGCAGACCGAACTCGAGGAGCGCCAGCGTGCCGAGGCCGCCGCCCAGCGCCGCGCGCGTGAGCTGGAAGAGCTGTATGCCACCCTCACGGATATCACTGCCGAACTGAGCCTGCCCAAGCTCCTGGGCGCCATTCTGGCGCGCGCCCTGGCGCTGGTGGACGCCGACGTCGGCGAACTCGGCCTGTATGACGACGCCCGCCAAAGCGTGGAGATCGTGGTCAGCCACAACCTTGGGCGCGATTTTGCGGGGACGCGCCTGGCGCTGGGCGAAGGCGCCATGGGCCAGGTGGCCCTCACCCACCAGCCGCTGGTGGTGACGAATTACGCGGCCTGGCCCGAGCGGTCGCGCCAGTATGAAGACATCCCGCCCTGCGCCGCCGTCTTCCTGCCGTTGATCGCCGGCCAGGCGCTGCGCGGCGTGGTCGCCATCGGCGACTCGAACGTCGGCCGCCTCTTCAGCCCCGACGACCTGCGGCTGGTCTCGCTCTTCGCGCGCCAGGCCACCATCGCCATCGAGAACGCCCAGCTCTACCAGCAAGCCGTCCACGCCGCCGACCGCCGCGCCACGCTCTACCGCGCCAGCCAGGAGATTTCCGGCAGCATCAACCGCGACCAGATCTGCGAGGCCGTCCATCGGGCGGCCGCCCAGGTGATGCCCAGCCACGCCCTGGTGGTGGCCCTGCGGCTCCCAGACGGCGAGACGCTGGAATACGCGTATCTCTTCGACGCCGGCCAGCGCTGGCCGGTGGAGCGCCGGCCGCTGGCCGCCCCCAGCCTGGCCAGCTACATTATCCGCACCGGGGTCAGCCTGCGCACCGACGACATCGAGACGCCGGAGATGGAAGCCCTGACCGGCGCCGTCTCGTTTGGTCAGCCCGTGGCGCAGCCGGTCGCGGCCCTGGCCGTGCCGCTGCGCCGCGGCGGTACAGTCACCGGCATGATTTCCGTGCAAAGCTACGCGCCCAGCGTGTACTCTGCCGAAGATCAAGAGCTGCTGGAGCTGCTGGCCGCCCAAGCTGCCACCGCCTTCGAGAACGCGCGCTTATTTGAAGAGGCCCACCAGCGGGCGGAGGAGGCCGAGACCCTGCGGCAGGCCGGCTTCCTGGTGACGGCCACGCTCGATCAACCCACGGCGTTGGCCCGCATCCTGACCGAGTTGGGCCGGGTGGTGCCGCACGACAGCGCCTCCGTCCAGTTGCTGCGCGAGGGGTATCTGGAGGTCATTGGCGGCCACGGCTGGGAGCCGAGCACCGCCGTCATCGGCGTGCGTTTCCCAATCCCCGGCGACAACCCCAACACGCGCGTCATCCAGACGCGCCAGCCGCTGGTGCTGGCCGACGCGGCCGCCCAACACATCTCCTTCGAGAACCCGCCCGGCGCCGTCGCGATCCGCGGCTGGCTCGGCGCGCCCCTGATCGTGCGCGACCATGTGATCGGGATGTTGACGGTAGACAGCCGCCAGCCCGATTTCTTCACCCCGCGCCACGTCGCACTGGTAGCCGCCTTCGCCTCCCAGGTGGCGGCTGCGCTGGATAACGCGCGCCTGTACCAACAGGCCGCGCTGGCCGCCGACCGGCGCGAGGCGCTCTATCGGGCCAGCCGCGCGATCAACGCCTCGGTGGACCGCGAGCAGATCTGCCTCACCATCCACCGCGCCGTCGGCGCCGTCATGCCGCTGGACTTCATTGCCATCGCGCTGTTGACCGAAGACCGGCAGGCGCAGGAACTGCTCTACGCGGTGGAGGGCGAGGTGCGCGAACCGGGCGGCCTGCGGCCGGTGGGGGCCGGGCTCCTGGGCAAGGTGATCGCGGACGGCCAGTCGCTGCTGCGGGTGGATTACGCCGAGACCGAACTGGTGACCGATTACGGCGCCGCGCTGCTGGGCCAGCCGTCGCAGTCCTTGTTGGCCGTGCCCATTCAGCTGGGCGCCGTCACCTTGGGCGCTCTCACGGTGCAAAGCGACCTGCCGCGCGCCTACACCTCGGACGATCTGGAGCTCCTGGAATTGCTGGCCGCCCACGCCGCCACCGCCTTTGAGAATGCGCGCCTCTTCGCCGTGGCGCGCCAGGCCGCCGAGCGGCGCGAGACGCTGCTGCGCGTCAGCCAGGAAATCAGCGCCAGCGTGGACCCGGAGACCATCTGCGCCGCGCTGCACCGCGCCGCCGGCGAGGTCATGTCGGCCGATGTGGTCATCATCGGCCTGCTCACCGCCGACCGGCGCGAGATCAACGTGCTGTACATGGTGGATGCCGGCGAACGCCAGCCGCCGCTGCGCCGGCCGGCCGACCAGGGCATGCTGGGCTATGTCATCGCCAGCGACCAGACGCTGTTCCAGCCGGATTACACGCCGGAGGTGCGCGCCGCGGTGGGCGGGTATCCTTACGGCGGCCAAGATCAACGCCTGGTCCGGTCGCTGGTCACCCTGCCGCTCAAGGCCGGCGCCAGCACCGTCGGCGTGCTGTCCGTGCAAAGCTACACCCCGCGGGCCCACTCCACCGACGACCTGGAGCTCTTGAAACTGCTGGCCACCCAGGCCGCCATCGCCTTTGAGAACGCCCGCCTGTTTGAACAGACCCAGCACTCCCAGCGGGCCGCCGAGGCCGCCAACGAAGCCAA
>JAGOBN010000018.1 GCA_017999235.1 Anaerolineales bacterium
TGATTGACAGCCCCTTCGATTTCCCTATAATGGCCGTGCGCTCAATAAGCACGGCGACGTCGCCAAGTGGTAAGGCAAGGGTCTGCAAAACCCTTATACGTGGGTTCAAATCCCACCGTCGCCTCAAAGACGTGGTTATAGAGAAGACCTGGCATTAGCTCAGGTCTTTTCGTTTGTACCAGTGTAGCGGACTTCCGCTAACGCGACCACCTCGAAACCGCCTCGCTACGTCATCGAAACACCTCGCTTGGTAAAGGCTGGCCGTCCCAGCCCTTTACCAAAGACATTGTCATTCCGGAACACCTCGGCAACTGCCTCGAAACCGCCTCGTCAGGTCATAGAACCACCTCGGGTAAGTGGGCCGGCCGTTGACGCGCGCCGCCAGCCAGGTCGTTGGCAACAGGATAAATCCACCCAGGCGCGCGAATTGTTCCGTTTCTGTTCCATTGATAAATGCTTTGGCTGGCCTGGCGTGGGCCGGGATCGCCTCGGCCAAGGGGACTGGATACCAGCGCGCTGGCGAAGAAATACATCGGGGAAGCCCAGTCCGCCTACAACGTGATCGCCCTTCTCCAGGCAGCCGAGTTGATCGGCGCCTGTCTGCCCCCCGGGTCGAACTGCCGGCGGCGGTGGCTTAAGCGGTGCGGATGAACTGGCTGGCGGCGGCGGATGGCGAAAAAGCCGTCAAGGCCTTTCGGGCCGAGTGGCCGAGCCTGCTGGTCTTGCAGGTAACTGCGAGCCTGGCGGCTCGCGCCGACAGCCTGGCCTGGCAACATGGCCTGCGCGCTGATGACGCCATGCATCTGGCGGCCGCGTTGCTGTGGCAGGAAGCGCTGGGCGAAGAGGTCACGGTGGCGACTTTCGACAAACAGCTTTGGCCGGCGGCTGGCGCGGCCGGCCTGGCCGTTTGGCCGGCGTCGCTGGAGTGAGGGGCGCCCCGGCACTCTGATTTCTACTCTGATTTCTAATGAGGAGGGCGATTCGATTGCGTTATCCCCACCGTGGTTGGCGTGCGGAAGGGTGATGATGAACGAGGGTCAGGTGCTCGTCAAGCTCCGGGAATTACCTCCAGCGGATAGTGGGCGATTGCTAAAACTCTTTGAAATGCCGTCAATATCAAATCGCTTCTTGACAAACCAACTAGAGGGTATATACTGCCTTTTGTATATACATATACAGACAACTGTATACAAATAAAATATAGATGTCTGTGTACAATAAGACCGTATTTGTCCTTTTATGTTCAACCTATGAATATTCAGCGAGACATTCCAGTCCCAATCTATGAACAGATCAGGAGCTGGATGAGTGAACAAATTGCATCCGGTCAATGGCCGGCCCACTATAAACTCAAACCGGAACCCGACCTAGCCCGCGACCTAGGCGTCAATCGGGGGACGCTCCGGAAGGCGATCGCGGAATTGATCGACTCGGGCGATTTAGTGGCGATCCACGGCCGGGGGACTTTCGTCACGCAGCGCAAGACCATTGATCAGACACTCACCGAGAGCCTGATCGCCTTCTCCGAAGACTTATTGCTGCAGGGGATCCAATTTGAAACCCGGGTGCGCCAACAGGCGGTTATTCAACCCGAAGCCCGAATTGCCTCGCTGCTCGGACTAACCACCTCTCAGAATGTCTTTTTTCTTGAGCGTGTGCGCTTGGTGGCCGGGACGCCCCTGAGCTATCTCAAGAACTACGTGGCTCACCAATCATGCCAAGGGATTGAGCGTGTGGACTTCACCCAGCATCGGCTGTTTGAAACCCTCGAGGGCGTGTACACACTGGCGCTGGCTTGGGGGCATCGGACTTTCCAGGCTCAAGTAGCTGACATGGCGCTGAGCCAATTATTGGAGGTCGATCCGGGCGCGCCGGTCATGTACATGAACCAGATCACCTATCTGCGTGACGATCACCCGGTCGAAGTGTCGGATGTGTGGTTCCGCGGTGACCGGCTGGGGCTCTCCGCGATTGTTAAGCGCCAGGGGGTCAAAACCAAACTAGATGACCGCCTGCCGCCGGTTTTTTCAGTGTCGTCGGTGTGAGCTTCTGAAATGCGCAGTAGGTTGTCGATAGCTACCTTCTGCTTGACCTTTAGCGCAGCTTGTTAAAACCTCGTCTTATGAACAATCAACCTGCCGTATCTACTTCTCCGACCGCCAGTGGCTCGTTCGTAGGCACACTCCGACGCTTAGCCGCCTCCCGCGAAACGGGGGTTTTTCTGGCGCTGGTGCTGATGTGCCTCTATCTGTCAGTGGCCACGCCGGTCTTCTTGAGCGTCCAGAACCTCCTCAATATCGGCCGGCAGGTTTCACTGTTGGGCATCATGGCCGTGGGGATGACGTTCGTGCTGATTAGTGGTGAGGTGGACCTTTCGATCGGTTCGACGTATGCCTTGGGTGGTCTGGCCGGCGGGATGGTGATTGTGGCCGGCCACACTCTGCCCGAAGCGCTCGTAGTCGGTCTAGGGATTGGCTTGGTCGTCGGGGCGGTCAATGGCCTGGCTTCGACCGTAGGCCGTTTGCCGTCCTTCATTACCACGCTGGGCATGCTCAGTATTGTGCGCGGCGCCGCGCTGCTGATCACCAACGGCCTGCCGGTCACGGTGGATGTGAAGTTTGGCGCGTTGCCCGAAGTCCTACCCCTGTATTTTTTTCTGGGGCAGGGCAAGTTATTTGATGTGATCCCCATGCAGTTGGTGTTCTTTGCGCTGACGGCGGCCTTCGGCTGGTTTGTCCTGTCCAGCACGATCTTTGGCTTTCGCGTGTATGCCGTGGGCGGCAGCAGCCGGGCGGCGCGCGTTTCGGGGATCAATGTCTTCAACACCAAGATCGGGGCTTTCATGCTGATGGGCCTGCTCAGCGCCTTCGCGGGCTTCTTGGGGATGTCTTTCCTGCCGAGCGGCCAAGCCGGCCGGACCGGGGTGGGCCTGGAGCTGGATGTGATCGCGGCCACCATCATCGGCGGCGCCGCGCTTTCGGGCGGGCAGGGCACGATCCTGGGTACCATCTTGGGGGTGTTCATCATGGGCGTCTTGCGGAATGGGCTGGTCTTGCAGGGCATTTCGCCGTTCTGGCAAACCACCATTATTGGCGCGGTCATTATTCTGGCCGTGGGCGTGGATAAGTGGACCCGCTCCCGCTAACGAGTCAGCACCCGCTGAAGACAGGAGCCGTTTTATTGCGAAACTAGCCGACGCATCCAGGGCGTAGACCCTGATTCGAGACTTATCTATGTGTTTACTTTAGGAGGAGAGTTCTGTGACAGCTCAAAATGGCCGACGTGGCCAGATTTGGTCGATGTTCTGTGCATTAGCGTTGATCCTGGCCGGCTGCGCCGCTCCGACGGCGGCGCCCACCAGTGCCCCCGCCCCGACGGCGGCGGTTGCGCCGACAACCGCCCCCGCGGCTGGCGGCTTCCAGTTGGCGCAGCGGATTGTGGACAAGATCAAGGCCGGCGAGAAGCTGGTCATCCGCGTGTCCTACCACGACGTGTCGAACGAGTTTGCGCCGCAGATCAAGACGGGCGTAGACAAGGCGGCGGCGGCGTTGGGCGTGGACGCGGTCATGATTGGGCCCACCGGCGCGGACGCGGATAAGCAGATCGCGGAGCTGGAAAGCCTGATCGACGCCGGCAAGCTGGACGGCCTGGCGATCTCGTCGGTGAGCACGGATGCGCTGGCGCCCATCATCGACAAGGCGCTGGCGGCCGGCATCCCGGTGATCACGTTCAACACCGACAACCCGGCCAGCGAGCGGCTGGCGTTCGTGGGCCAGGACCTGATCGGGTCGGGCCGGATTGCCGGCGACCTGATGGCCAAGGTGCTGGGCGAGCAGGGCAAGGTGATCATCACCACCCTGGACGCGGCGGCGCAGTGGTCGTTGGACCGGGAGTCGGGCGCGCGCGAAGCGCTGGCCAAGTACCCGGGCATCACGGTGGTGGCAACCATCAACACCGGCACCGAGCCGAACGCCATCTACACGGCGATCGAGAATGCCATGCTGGCCAACCCGGATGTGAACGGCATTCTGTCCATGGAATGCTGCTCGCTGCCGGCGGCCGGCGACTGGGCGAGCCGGAACGAGCAGAGCGGTAAAGTGAAGATCGTGGGCTTTGACTTCCTGCCGAAGACCATGCAGTACGTCAAGGACGGCACGATCGCGGCGACCATCGGCCAAGGCCCGGAGACGCAGGGCTACAAGGCGGTGGAGCTGACGCTGGACGCGCTGAACGGCAAAGCGGTGGCGAACATCGACACCGGCGCCGAAGTCGTGGACGGCACGAATATCGACAAGTACCTGGGCGCGGCTGGCGGCTTCCAGTTGGCGCAGCGGATTGTGGACAAGATCAAGGCCGGCGAGAAGCTGGTCATCCGCGTGTCCTACCACGACGTGTCGAACGAGTTTGCGCCGCAGATCAAGACGGGCGTAGACAAGGCGGCGGCGGCGTTGGGCGTGGACGCGGTCATGATTGGGCCCACCGGCGCGGACGCGGATAAGCAGATCGCGGAGCTGGAAAGCCTGATCGACGCCGGCAAGCTGGACGGCCTGGCGATCTCGTCGGTGAGCACGGATGCGCTGGCGCCCATCATCGACAAGGCGCTGGCGGCCGGCATCCCGGTGATCACGTTCAACACCGACAACCCGGCCAGCGAGCGGCTGGCGTTCGTGGGCCAGGACCTGATCGGGTCGGGCCGGATTGCCGGCGACCTGATGGCCAAGGTGCTGGGCGAGCAGGGCAAGGTGATCATCACCACCCTGGACGCGGCGGCGCAGTGGTCGTTGGACCGGGAGTCGGGCGCGCGCGAAGCGCTGGCCAAGTACCCGGGCATCACGGTGGTGGCAACCATCAACACCGGCACCGAGCCGAACGCCATCTACACGGCGATCGAGAATGCCATGCTGGCCAACCCGGATGTGAACGGCATTCTGTCCATGGAATGCTGCTCGCTGCCGGCGGCCGGCGACTGGGCGAGCCGGAACGAGCAGAGCGGTAAAGTGAAGATCGTGGGCTTTGACTTCCTGCCGAAGACCATGCAGTACGTCAAGGACGGCACGATCGCGGCGACCATCGGCCAAGGCCCGGAGACGCAGGGCTACAAGGCGGTGGAACTGGTGCTGGACGCGCTGAACGGCAAGGCCGTGGCGAACGTGGACACCGGCGCCGAAGTGGTGGACGACACGAACATCGACAACTATCTGAAGTAGCTCATCGTTAGAAAAGTGCGGGGTGGGCGCTCGTGGCCCGCCCCGCACTTTGGACGGCGCCGTGAACCCCTTGCCCGAACCGATTATCGAGCTGACCCACATCACCAAACGGTTTCCCGGTGTCGTGGCCTTGGATGACGTCAGTGTGGCCTTCCGGCCCGGTGAAATCCATGCCGTGATCGGCGAGAACGGCGCCGGGAAAAGCACGCTCATGAACATCCTGGCCGGCAACTTACAGCCAGACGCCGGCCAGATCATCTTTCGCGGCCGGCCGCAGGTCATCGCCGACCCAAGTGTTTCCGGCCGGCTGGGCATCAGCGTGGTGTACCAGGAACTGGCGCTCTGCCCGAATTTGAGCGCGGCTGAGAACATCTCCTTGCATACCACCGCCCGCGGGTTCCCGCTGGCGCCGCTCCGCCGGCAGCGGTTTCAGGTCGACGCTCAGCGTGTGCTAACCCGCTTGGGGATTGAACGCCTTGACTTAGACAAGCCGGTGGGCCAATTCTCGGTGGCCATGCAGCAGCTCGTCGAGATCGCCAAGGCGATCGTCACCGAGGCCACGGTCCTGATTTTGGATGAGCCAAATTCGGCCCTGACTCATGAAGAGACCGAGCACTTGTTCGCCATTGTGCGGCAGTTGCGAGACGCCGGGGTGGCCATCCTCTACGTCTCGCACCATTTGGAAGAGGTGCTGGGTCTGGCGGATCGTATTACCGTCTTGCGCGACGGCCGGTTTATTGACACCGTGGCCGCGGCGGAAGCCACTGTGCCCGGCCTGATTGAAAAGATGGTCGGGCGGGCGGTGGATGATCTTTTCAAGCGCGCCCAGGCGCACACGCCGGGCACCGACACGATCCTGCGCGTGCACGGATTGCAGAGCGGCCAAGCGCTGCGCGAGGTGTCCCTCGTCGTGCGGGCCGGCGAGGTTGTTGGGATTGCGGGTATGCCCGACTCCGGGAAAGACGAATTGGTCGATTGCTTGTTCGGGCTGCGGCCGGCCGAGCGCGGCGTCGTCGAGATCCGCGGCCAGGCGCTCCCGCAGCGCACGCCCGCCGCCGCCATTGCTCATGGGATGGTGTTGATCCCGGCCGACCGGCGCGGAGTGGGCGCCCTGCTGGTGATGAACGTCCAGGACAATATCGTGGCGGCCAGCCTGGATCAAGTCAGCCGGGCCGGGCTGATTCGTCCCGAGGCCGGCCGAGCCTTGGGCCAGCGCTATGTCTCCGAACTGGATATCCGGACGTTTGGGTTGAACCAGGTGATGGGCACCCTGAGCGGCGGCAACCAACAGAAAGTCATCTTGGCCCGCGGCCTGGCCACCCGCCCGGCGGTGCTCGTCCTGCACGAGCCCACCCGCGGCATTGACGTTGGCGCCAAGGCCGAAATTTACCTGCTCCTGCAATCCCTGGCCCGGCAAGGCGCGGCGGTTTTGATTGTGTCGTCGGAACTGCCGGAGTTGATGAGCCAGTGCGACCGGCTGCTGGTGATGCATGCCGGCCGCGTGACCGGGCATTTTGTTCCCGCCGAAATGCAAGAAGTAACCATCATGGCCTGCGCGATGGGCCATACGACGCATCTTGAGCAAACCGCAGACGCTCCCACCCTTTGAAAGGACCGATCCTTATGACGAAGCCTGTGATTACCGTGGTTGGCAGTTTTGCAGTCGGCCTGACCATCCGCACCAGCCGGATGCCGATCTTTGGCGAAACGCTGATCGGCACGGATTTCGATATGGGCCCGGGTGGCAAAGGTTCCAATCAGGCCGTGGGCACGGCCCGGCTGGGGGCCGCCTCCTCGTTGGCCGGCATCATCGGCGCCGACAAGTTGGGTGAAATCGCCACGGAACTGTATGCCCGCGAGGGCGTGGGGACGGAGTATCTGCAAAAGACCACACAGCTGGCAACCGGGGTGGGCTTCATCATCCTCAACCAGGCCGGCGCCAATGGCATCATCCTGGATATGGCCGCCAATAAACTGATGGACCCGGCGTTTGTGGACGCGGTCGAACCGCAGATCGCGCGCAGCCGGGTGGTCATGACCGTGCTGGAGATCCCGGTGCCGGCCGCTGCGCGGGCCATGGAACTGGGCCGGCGGCATGGCGTCTTGACCCTGCTCAACCCCGCGCCGGCCACGCCGCTGAGCGATGCCGTGATCCGCACCGCCGATTTCATCACGCCTAATGAGACCGAGCTGCGGATCTTGATGGGCTTGGCCCCCGACGCTCCCACGCCGACGGAAGAACTGGCGCGCCAGCTCAAAGCGCGGGGCGCGCACACCGTCATCGTTACCCTGGGCGAAAACGGCGCGTTGCTGGTGACGGACGAGGCCGTAACGAAGGTCCCTGGCCTCGTGGTCGACGTCGTGGATACCACCGGCGCCGGCGATGCCTTCAATTCAGGTTTGGCGGTGGCGTTGGCGGAGGGCCGGCCGCTGCTGAAGGCCGTGCAGTACGCCAATTGCGCCGGCGCCCTGGCCTGCACCAAGTTGGGCGTCATTCCCGCGCTGGGCACGCGCGCGCTGGTGGATCGTCTTTTTGCCGAGCGCTACCCGCGCTAGGCCTTATCACAAGGAGAACTGCGCATGAACCGTGGACCGATTCTCAACTCTGAGCTGAGCCATGCCATCGCCAGCATGGGACACGGCGACCTGATGATCGTGTGCGATGCCGGCTTCCCGATCCCATCATCGACCTGGCGGATTGACCTGGCCCTAGTCCAGGACGTGCCGGATTTAGAGACCGTGTTGACCGCGATCTCACAGGCGTTTATCGCCGAAAAGGTCGCGTATGCGGGTGAAATGGCGGACAACAACCCGGTGCTTCTGAACAAAGTGAAGCGCATCTTTGCCGGCAGCGACTTCAGCACCGTGCCGCATCAGCAGATCTTGACGGAAATGGCCGCCACGGCGAAGTGCATTGTGCGCACGGGGGCTTATGACCCGTGGGGCAATATCTTGCTGTATTCGGGCGTGGATGTGCCTCTGTGGTTCTCCAAGCCGGGCACGATCGCGCCCGAGTACTACGCGGCGAAACTCAAGAAATAACGCCGGCCGCCGGCTGAAACAATTGGTGGTATGTGGCTGGCGGCAGGCGGGCTTGCCTGACGGTTCTTTAGGGTTGCCTGCGGCCGGCCGCCGATCCTTTGAAGAATGAGGTGCTGGTAATGACGGGTCAATCTTTTCTCCATGGGGCGCGGGCCCGCGCCCGCCTGATGCGGTATGACACGGCCGTTATCCTGAAGCGTTTCTTCTTCTGCCAGCGCGCGTTGATTCTGGGTCAGGCCGGCTGGCTGGCCGCCCTCGCGCCTTTGGAGTTGAAAACGATTCTGCCGCGTTTGTTCTGGCAGGACGCCATGACGGCCGACGCCCAGCGCGCCCGGGTCTTTGAGCTGCGTTACCCCAGCCGGCTGATGGAAGTGGAAGATGAGCAGCCGCTGGTGCAGTTGCTGGACGAGACGATCAATGCGCCCAGCGCGCTGGCGTATATCTGGGCGCTGACGGAAGTCCTGAAGCCGGCCCTGCTGACGGCGTATCAGGCCTACCTGGACATGGCCGATGTCCTGGGCGACGGCCCCAGCCTGCGTTTCATGGACCTGGCGGCGCGCGAACAGGCCGAGCACATCGCGTTCTTGCGCGAGCAACTGCCCGAACTCCTGGCCGCTGATCCGGCTGGCCGGCCGGCGGCCGAAGCTTGGGTAGCCGCCGTGCGCGAACGGTTGGAAGCCCTGGGCGGTATCGGCCTGGACCCGGTCGAAGCGCTGCCCGTGCCTTTCGAGCCCTTGCCGGGGCGCCAGTTTTTTGCTCTGGCGCAAGCCCCTGCTCGCGATGCGCGCTTTAACTTTGCCCGCTATTACTGGCCGGACGTAATCGATCCCGCGTATCCCTACGGTGAAGGCCTGAGCTTACAGTTGCGCAGCGCCGTCAGTCACCTCAACGAGGTTTGGGCCGTTGAGACTGGCGGCGCCATCCTGCAGGCTTTTGCGGAGCCGCTGGGGTGGGAGTTCATCCTGGACGCGGCCCGCTGGACGTACGACGAGTCCCGGCACTGCCGCATGGGCCTCCAGCGCCTGACGGACTGGGGCTTCACGCCGGCCGAGATGCCCTTGGGTAGCTACATCTACGACGCCGCCCGTGACCAGGATCCGATCTACCGCCTGGGCATGCTCTACTTCTTTGAGACCAAGAATATCCGCCGCAAGCCGGAGCGGGTCAAGAAGTTTACGAGCTATGGCGACGACGTCAGCCGCCACGATATGGATTTTGACTGGGCGGATGAGACGATCCATGCCGCGTATGGCACCCGCTGGCTGACGAAGCTGCTGGAAGTGCGGGGTGAGAGCGCCCCGGATCCGCAGGTGGTGCGCGCTCGCTGTGGCGAGTTCGTTGATCAGATCGTGCGCGCCGCCACCAACGCCGACCGCGCCCACATCCGCCAGATCGCGGAGGCGATGACCGCCAAAGCGGAAAGGCTCGCCGCAGTGAAGGATTAAGCGGCATGGTTGAGCGTGAACTGCCGGCGATCGTCTTGGTTGAACGGGGACGAACCCCGGTTCTGGCGCGGGTGGTGGTCGCCCCGCCGGGACCGGACGAGGTCCGGGTGCAGATGCGGGCGAGCGGCCTGTGTCACACCGATCTGGCGGCCGTGCGCGATGCCCGGACGACCCCGGTTCTGCTGGGACATGAGGGCGCCGGCGTGGTGGAAAGCGTCGGCGAGGGCGTCACCCATGTCCGCCCCGGCCAACCCGTGGTGATCAACTGGCAGGTGAAGTGCGGCCAATGTCGGTGGTGTCTGGCCGGGCGCGCCGATCTGTGCGAGAACATCCAGGGCACGCGGGCGCCGCGCGTCCACTGGAATGGTGCCCCGCTCGCGGTCTTGCTCAACGCCGGCACGTTTTGCCCGCTGGTGGTGGTGCCGGCCATGGGCGCCGTGCCCATCCGCCCGGATCTGCCGTTTGAGTTGGCGGCCTTGCTCGGCTGCGCGGTGGCGACCGGGGTGGGGGCGGCGCTGTACACGGCGCGGGTAGCGGCCGGCGCGGGCGTCGTGGTGATCGGGGCCGGCGGCGTGGGCCTCAATGTCATTCAAGGCGCCGCCCTGGCGCACGCCAGCCTGATCATCGCGGTGGATACCGATCCAACGCGGCTGGCGATTGCGCGCCGCTGCGGGGCCACGCACGTCTTCGACAACACCGCCGGCGGCCTGGTGGACTATGTGCTGAGCCTTACCGCCGGCCGCGGCGTGGAGCATGCCTTTGAAGTGGTCGGCCAGCCGGCGTTGATGGAACTGGGTCTGCAGACCCTGGCGCGGGGCGGGGCGCTGACCTTGATCGGCGCGGCCGCCCGGGACGCCGATTTCACTTTCCGGCCGCGGCGGTTTATGAGCCAGCAGCAGACGATCCAGGGCTGCATCTACGGCAACATCCGGCCGGCGTTGGACTTGCCCCTCTTCGCGGACTGGCATCTCTCCGGGCGTTTGAAACTAAACGAGATCCCGACGGAGGCGGTGCGCCTGGACGAGGTGCCCGGCCTGTTTGACGGCCGCCGGCCAGCGCGGGCGCTCCGCCCGGTGGTCATGTTCGAGGCCTAAACCATGCTATGGCGTTTAGAGCGTCTCTTCCCGGACGATCTGCAGGCGCGGCTGGCCGCGTGCCCGGCCTTGGTGCTGCCGTTCGGGACGATCGAGTGGCACAGCTACCATTTGCCCGTGGGCTTGGATGGCTTGGTGGCGCTGGTCATCAGCGAGCGCATCGCCGAGCCGCTCGGCGCCGTGCTGGCGCCGGTCTCTTATTGGGCGGCCGGCGGAGTGCCGTATCCGTTCACGCTTAACCTGGCCGGCGGCCTGATCGAGCCGGTGCTGACGGCGGCCTTTGAGCAATTCGGGGCCATGGGCTTTCGTGTCCTGGTGGCGTTCACGGGCCATTTTGGCTTGGAACAAACGTTGGTGCTTAAGCGGGCGGCGTTGACCGTGATGCGGCGTTCGCCGGTCCTGATCCTGCCGCTGACGGAGTATGACCTGGTGACGGAGCTCTATGTGGGCGATCACGCCGGCATCGGTGAAACCTCGCTCCTCTGGGCGGTCGCGCCTGACTTGGTGCGGCTGGGCCAATTGCCCGCCGACCGGGTGTTAGACGGCGTCCTCGGCGCCGACCCGCGCCCAACGGCTAGCCCGGAGCGCGGCCGCCAATTGCTGGACACGATCAGCACGCGTGCGGCCGCTATGGCGGAACGCCTGCTGTACCGGACCTCGGCACTGGACCGCGCCGATTATTTGGAAGCGGTCGCCGCCGGCGTGCGGGTTCTGGAACGCACGCTCGAGCAACGTCAGCTCAAGCCTAAGCGCGAGGTTCCGGCCTTAACGACGCCGGCCTACCTTGACTACTGCCGGGCGCTGTATGCCGGCGACTATCGCTTGGCCTGTTCCCGAGCTGAGCAGAAGTGGGGCGCTTTAGACCACTAAGCGCCTGATCGCCCGCCGAGTTACTGGTCAGCGGCTCGTCAATATGTGTCGGACAGGCCGGCTCTGTTCGAGCGTGGGCTGGCCGGGATGTTTCAGGCTGGCTTGGGTCAGCCCTAGAAAGATGATGAACTATGAACCTTAACGGATCGCTTACCCCGGCCGAACGCACCCGCCTCGCGCTGGAGCACCGCGAGCCCGATCGAGTGCCGGTGGATTTTCTGGCCACGCCCGAAATCTGGGATCGCCTGGTTGCACATTTTCAGCCTTCCACGGCCAGCCTGGCCGGCGCGGAATACTTTTCCCTCGAGCGCGAGGCCATCCTGCGGCAGTTGCAGGTGGATTGCCGCGTCATTTCCTATGACATGTTCTGCCGGCCGCCGGAGCGCGTGCTGCGTCCGGGCGCTGAGGTGGATTGGTGGAACTCACTCAGCCGGTCCACGCCCAACCGCATGTGGCGCCAACATCTGCCCGACGGCACGGATTTCGACATCTGGGGCCACCACATCCGCATTGTGGATAACCCCTCGGGGCGGTACGAAGAGTTCGCGTCCTGGCCGTTGGCCAAGTGTGAGACGGTGGCGGACCTGGCGCAGTTCGACTGGGCCGAACCCGATTGGTGGGATTTTCGGCCGGCGCCGGACGTGATCCGGGCCTTGGACCAGGCCGGCCCGTATCACCTGCGCTTCCGCATCGGCTCTGTATTTGAACTCGCCTGGCAACTGCGCGGCCTGCAGGAGTTCATGATGGACCTGGCGCGGGCGCCCGAGATCCCGTTGTACATCATGGATCGCCTGACCGACGTCTTGGTGGAGAACACCCGCCGGTTCCTGGAACAGGCGGGTGATCGGGTGGAGATGGTCTATTTGTACGATGACGTGGGCGGCCAGAATTCGCTGCTGATCAGCCGCGCCATGTGGCGCAAGTACGTGCGCCCGCGCCATGAAAAGCTGATTGCGGTCGCCCGGGCTTTTGGTAAAAAAGTGATGTATCACACCGACGGTGCGGTCCGGCCGTTGATCCCGGAATTCATTGACATGGGCGTGGATGTGCTCAATCCGCTCCAGCCGAATGCCAAGGATATGGCGCCATCCAGTATCAAGGCCGAATTCGGCGACCGGCTGGCCTTCCATGGCGGCATCGACATCGTGGATACCCTGCGGGTGGGTACGCCGGCCGAAGTGGCCGCCGAGGTGCAAGACCGGGTTAGCCGTTTGGGGGCTGGCGGCGGCTACATCCTGTGCAGTTCCCACCACATCCAGGCGGACAGCCCGCTGGAGAACGTGCTGGCGATGTATGCCCCGGAATTGCGCTATCGCTCAGCGGCCTGACCGTGTTGGAGGTAAGCATGGACGAGAAACTGGAAGATCTGCTGCAAGATATGTTCGATAGCATTGTGGACGGCGATGAAGCCGCGCTGCCTCGCCAGGTGCAGGCCGCGCTCGACGCTGGCCTCGGCCCGCAAACCATCCTCAATGAAGGCATGATGCCGGCCATGGCCGAAGTCGGCCGGTTGTTTGAACTGGAAGAGTATTTTGTCCCCGAGATGCTGGTGGCGGCGCGCGCCATGCAGGCCGGCGTCAACGTGCTCCGGCCGCTGCTGGCCAAAACAGAGACCAAGCCCGTGGCCCGCGTGCTGATCGGCACGGTCAAGGGCGATGTCCACGACATCGGCAAGAACCTGGTGGCCATGATGCTCGAGGGCGGCGGCTTTGAAGTGCGCGATATCGGCATTGACGCGCCGCCGGACCGCTTCATCGCGGCCATTCAGGAGTTCCAGCCGCAGATTGTGGGGATGTCGGCGCTGTTGACGACGACCATGCCCAATATCAAGGTCACGATTGACGCCCTGCAGGCGGCCGGCCTGCGCGAACAAGTCAAGATCATGGTGGGCGGCGCGCCGCTGACCGCCGAGTTCGCCCAGCGGGTGGGGGCGGATGGCTATGGCGCCGACGCCAGCCGGGTCGTGAACCTGGCGCGCGCGCTGATCGGCGCTTAGCAGGAATCATTTGGATGGATACTGTTCTGATTTCCCCCACGCAGACGGTTCGCATTGGCCCCGATCAGCCGTTTGTGATCATCGGTGAGCGCATCAACCCGACGGGCCGCAAGCTGCTGGCGGCGGAGATGGCGGCCGGCAACTTTGAGCGCGTCAAGAAAGATGCGCTGGCCCAAGTAGCGGCCGGCGCCCAAGTACTGGACGTCAACGCGGGCATTCCGCTGGCCGACGAGCCGGCCTTGTTGGCCGAGACCGTCCGGGTGGTGCAGGCGGTGACCGCGGTGCCGCTGTGTCTGGATTCTTCGGTGGTGGCCGCGCTGGCGGCCGGCCTGGCGGCGTATCAGGGTAAGGCGCTGGTTAACTCGGTCACGGGCGAAGAAGAACGGCTTGAAAGCGTCCTGCCGTTGGTCGCTCAGCATCGGGCGGCCGTGATCGGCATCTCCAATGACGCCAGCGGCATCTCTCAAGACCCGGCGGTCCGGTTTGCGGTGGCGCGCCGGATTGTGGAGCGGGCGGCCGCGTTCGGCATCCCGCCCGAGGACGTGATCATCGATCCGTTGGCGATGCCGATTGGGGCCGTGCGCTACGCCGGCCGGGCGCTGTTCACGCTGGTCCGGCGCATCCGGGAAGAGCTGGGCTGTAACACCTGCTGCGGCGCTTCCAATATCTCCTTTGGCCTGCCGGAACGGCCGACGCTCAACGGCGCCTTTGTGGCCATGGCGATCGGGGCCGGGATGACGTGCGCCATTACCAACCCCTTGGAGCCCGAGATCCGCAAGATGATCCTGGCCGCCGATGCCCTGCAAGGCAACGACGAAAACTGTGCGAGTTGGCTCAAATACGTTCGGGAGCTGCCCAAGCCAGCGCCGGCGGCTGTGGCGGTTCAGGTCAGCGCGCCGGCGGCTTCACCCGCAATGGCTGTAGACGCTGCGGAAGCGGAACGGGCGGCTCGCCGTGAGCGCCGCAAAGCTCAGATTCGAACTTCAGATATTTGAGTACAGCCCAGAACGAGTCGGAGGGCAAAGTGCGTCTTGCGCGGACGCCTGAGAGGCCACATTCCCTGTTGGTCATTCCCGCATTCCCGCGCTTGCTTTGCATCCTGTGACGTGATATAAGAACCTTGTCGGTGATTTGGTATTCCCGCGTTTGAGTTGCTGATAATTCACGCGCAAGGGTCCAGGTGGCTGAAGAGTGAGTGTTTGCTGTAGGAACCTTGTTCGCAAAACACGTTTTTGTGAAGAAGGGTCTGGGCGACGGGTAGGGTGGTCCTGCAAAACCCTTATACGTGGGTTCCTTGGCCCGCTGGCTTGCGCCAGCAAGCCAAGGCGGGCAAATCCCACCGTCGCCTCTGAGACGTGGTTATAGAGAAGACCTGACATTGGCTCAGGTCTTTTCATTTGTGCCAGCGTAGCGGACTTCCGCTGACGCGACCACCTCAAAACTGCCTCGCTACGTCATCGAAACACCTCGCTTGGTAAAGGCTGGCCGTCCCGGCCTTTTGCCGGGAACATTGTCGCTCGGGATGGCTTCGGTGATTGCCTCGAAACCGCCTCGTTAGGTCATAGAACCACCTCGGGTAAGTAGGCCGGCCGTTAATGCGCCGCCGGCCCAGGTCGTTGGCAGCAGGATAAATCCACTTGGGTGCGCGAATTGTTCCGTTTCTGTTCCTCTCGCTGGCGTGACTAGGTTGCGATTTGGGATGGGCCAATTTGTGACTACACATAGTATAATGTGGTTATATATCAGGAGGCGCCATGACGGAAGTGACGGTCGGAGTCAGAGAATTGAAAGCCCGCCTGAGCGAGTACCTGCGCGAGATCAAGCGCGGGAACACCATTGTCATCACCGAACATGGCAAGCCGGTCGGCCGGCTGGTCCCGAGCGCGCAGCCGCTGGCCGAGCGCGTGGAGGCGATGCGCCGGGCCGGCCTGGTGACGTGGAACGGCAAGAAGCTGCCGGCCGGTCAGCCGGTCGTGGCCCTGCGGCGCCGGCACACCCTGGCGGAGCTGATCAGTGAGGGGCGCGAATGATCCTGTATCTGGATACCAGCGCGCTGGCGAAAAAGTACATCGGGGAAGCTCAGTCCGCCGACGTGATCGCCCTTCTCCAGGCGGCCGAGCTAATTGGTGCCTGTCTGCTCACCCGGGTGGAACTGCCGGCGGCGGTGGCCAAAGCGGTGCGGATGAACTGGCTGTCGGCCGCGGATGGAGAAAAAGCCGTCAAGGCGTTTCGAGCGGAGTGGCCCAGCCTGCTGGCCTTGCAGGTGACCGAGAGCCTGGCCGCTCGCGCCGACGGTTTGGCCTGGCAACACGGCCTGCGCGCTTATGACGCCGTGCACCTGGCGGCGGCGTTGATGTGGCAGGAAGCTCTGGGCGAACCGGTGACGGTGGCGACTTTCGATAAGCAGCTCTGGCAGGCGGCCGGCGCGGCCGGCCTGGTCGTTTGGCCGGCGTTGTTGGAGTGAGAGGCGCCCGGCGCTCTATTTCCCGGTTTGTATGTTGGCTCCCAAGCTGTATATCAAATCTGATATGATCTTGACCGAGTAGGTCGAGCCGCCGGTCGGTTGCTGGTGTGAGCGGCGAGATGAGCCGGCCACCGGGAGAAACCGGGAGAGCGACATGAACACGCAGAAACGCCAACGCTTGGGGAAAGCCGGCTGGCGGGTGGGGGCTGCGGCCGACTTCCTGGGGTTGACCTCAGAAGAGGCCGCGCTGGTGGAAATCAAGACTGCCCTGAGCCAGACTCTGCAGCGCCGCCGGCAGGCTCGCATGACCCAGGTGGAACTGGCCGGGCGCATCGGGTCGAGCCAGTCCCGGGTGGCCTACGCTGAACGCGGCGCCCGTTCGGTGTCGATGGATTTGCTAGTGCGTGCGCTGCTGGCGGTTGGCGCCACCCCGAAGGACATCGGCCGTACGATCGCGGCTATTGGAACGGGATCGCGGCGACAATCCCGTAAGCCTTGAGTCCAATCGGCTAGCCGCCCAACTGCAGATAGAAAACACCCCTGGACCGGGGCGGTCCTATCTTGTCCACGACAGTTTATTCAGACTTTACGAAACGGCCAGCGCTTCGTCCAAGAGACGTTATATGACGTCAATTCAGAAGAGGAGCGGTCGGCTTTCCAATGATCAGTCGCCCCAAATCGAACCAAGCGGCCAGGCTGTTAGGGATTTCAAGCGGACCTGGCCATGCCGGACCACGAGGTCCACGCCGAGGCTGTCCGGTCGCGTGGGATAGACGCGGCCGGCTAGGCAAGTGCTTCCGTTGGCGAACACTTCGATGATTGACCCATCCACGAAGACACACAGTCGCAGTTCATGGTCGGAGCCGAGCTTCAGCGACGCCTGCCGCCGGCTGCGGTCGACCGTCGGACTCAGACTTGAGTCGGCCGCTTCCAGGCTCAAGCGCCCTTCCCGGCTGTTGTAGATCAGATGGGTTTGTTCCTCGCCCCCTGGCGACGACAACAACTGCAAGCCAAACTCGGCTTCCGGGCTGGCCTCAAACACGGCCTCGATCTCCAGGCAATTCCCCCGCAGGCCGGCTAGCCAATCCGCCTGGCCCGGGACCAGGGCCAAGTCCGTGAAACGCCGCGGCGTCTGTCGCAGCGCCTGCAGTTCCGCAGCCGGCGCAATCTGGAGTTCGCCGGCCGGCGTCAGCCCGAGCGTCATGGGCAGGGACATTGCGCCGGCCCAGCCGGCCGCCAAACACGCCTCGGAAGAGCGCGCCTCTTTCAACCACCCCCACACCATCACCCGGCCGTCATCCAGGCGCGTGGCCAGCGGCGCGTAATAGGTCTGGC
>JAGOBN010000410.1 GCA_017999235.1 Anaerolineales bacterium
CACCTCATATCCGCCGAGGAGCGTTTCCCCGGCGGTGGGCTTGACCAAGGTGACATTGGGGTTCTGACAGCCGCTGGAATCCACCACCACCGGGCCGGCCCCTAGAATCGGGGTGGAGGTGGGCGGCGCTGTGGCCTCGGCGGCGGCGGCGGGTCCCGCGCTGCTCGGCGCGCCGGCCGGCGCGGCCGCGTAGCGGTTGGCGGCAAAGACGCCCACAGCGGCGCCGGCCGCCACGATCAATCCGGCCAGGGCCGCGTTTTGGCGGCGGCGCGCGGCGTCTTTTTCCAGGCCGAAAGGCGTGCGCTCCAGCCGGCGCAGGGCCGACCAGAAAACGATCAGGCTGAGCAGCGCCAGAGCGGCCGCCCCGCCGTAAACCCAGGCTTCTATCCGCGCCGCGAGCGCCAGCAGGGCGCCCATCTCATGCGGGGCCGCCCGGCAGTTGGCGCAGCACGCCCCGCACCAGGGTAATCAGCTTAGGGACGATGACGCGCCCGGCTTCCAGAACTTCCTGATGGGTGGTGATGGTGCTGCCATCCAGGTTGGCTTTGTTGCTGATCCCCGAGAAGCCCAGAACCCGCAGGCCCCCGTGCCGCGCCACCACCACCTCGGAGACGGTGGACATGCCCACCGCATCGGCGCCAGCGGTGCGCAGGAAGCGCAGATCGGCGGGCGATTCAAAGGAGGGGCCGGCCAAGCCGGCGTAGACGCCCTGCCGCAAAGATAAGCCGGCCGCCGCCGCCGCCGCCAGCGCCTGGGCGCGCAGTTCCCGGTCGAACGGCACGCTCATGTCTGGAAAGCGCGGGCCGAGAGTGTCGTCATTGGGGCCGCGCAGAGGCGAGAGGCCGGCCATGCCGATCAGGTTGATCTGATCTTCAATCAGCATGACGTCGCCGGGGGTATAGCCGGGGTTGATGCCGCCGGCCGCGTTGGTCAGGATGACCGTCCCCATCCCCAGCAACTGCATCACGCGGATGGGCAGCGTGACCCGCTGCAGGCTGTGGCCTTCATAGTAATGGGCGCGGCCCTGCTGCACCAGCACCACCCGCCCTTCCAGGCGGCCAATCACCAGCCGGCCGGCATGCCCCACCACGGTGGAGTGCGGCCAATGCGGGATCTGGTCGGTGGCGATGACGTCCGCGTCTTCCACCGCGTCGGCCAGCCCGCCCAGGCCGGAGCCCAGCACCAAACCCACCTCCGGCTGCTGCCGAGTGTGGGTGCGGACAAAGGCCGCAGCCTCTTCATATTGCGCGCGCGTCAGAAAATCGTCCATATCAGTCCTTGGCCTCGCCCGGCGCGGCGCCGGGCGCGCCCGGCTGACGGTACACCTGGGTGGTGGACAAGTTGGCGTGGCCGAGCAGTTTCTGCACCCGGCGCAGATTCTCGCCGGAACCGATCAGATGCTTGGCAAACGAATGCCGCAGGGTGCGCGGCGTCACCTCCGCCTGGATGCCGGCGGCCTCCGCCGCCTCGCGCAGGATCAGCCAAACGCCCTGGCGGGTCAGCTTTTTGCCCCGATGGTTGAGAAACAGGGTTTCCGGCGACCCATCATGCTGGAGTTCGGCCCGGGCGTGATCCACATACTCCCGCAGCGGCGCCTGCGCGGACGCCATCGGGATGCGGCGCTCGCGCTCATCCTTGCTGCGGCAGATCACATCGCCCTGCTCCCAATCCAGATCGCCGGCGCCCAGGTTGACCACTTCCGTGACGCGCATGCCGGTGGCGCACAGTAATTCCAATAACGCGCTGTCGCGCAGGGCTTTGGGGTTGTTGGCTTGGCGCGGGGCGGCCAGGAGCCGCTCAATCTCCTCCCGCGAGAGAGTCTTGGGCGCGCTCTTCTTGATCTTGGGCGAGTTGAGACGCAGCGCCGGGTTCGCGCTGATAATCTGCTGCTCGCTCAAGAAATGGAAATAGGACTTGACCGCCGCGATTTTGCGGGCGACCGTGGAGGGCGCGTAACCCCCTTCGGCGCGCTGCAGGCTTGCTACATAAGCCTCCACCAACTCCGGCGTGACTTCGCTGGGCTCCGCCACACCACCGCGCTCCTCGCGGATGAACTGAGCGAACTGGCTCAGGTCATTGCGATAAGCGGCGATGGTGTTTTCGGTGTAGCCTTTATGGGTAGATAGCGTACTGAGAAACTGGCTAATGTATTGATCCATAAGCACACTCCCAACCGAACGACCAATACTCTCCGCAAACGACCAATAAAGTATAACATCTTTTCATAAAATCCCGCCAACGCTAGATTTTGGATAACAAACTTGGTTTGGCGCTTGTTATCCACCGGTTTCCTGCGGCCGGCCGTGAAAGAGATACAGTTGATCTAGTTATCACGCGAGCATCGCCCGCTTATGTCCGAGCAACGCTCTATCCAACTGAGCGCGGCATAATCTCTCCGCCGGTATACTATTAAGATCAGTTGGCCCAAGCAATGCGGTCCCTGGAGAAATCATGTTGACGCCTGTCGAAAAGTTCTGGCTGGGCTGGCACAGCGCGCATGGATCAGCGCCGGCGGCCCGCCGCGCCCAAATGATCCTGCAGTTGGAAGCCGGCGCCTTAAGCCCGAAGCCGGACGCCGCCGTGAGCCTCCAGCGCCAGTTTGAGACCCACCGCCTGGGCGCGGTGGGGAAGAAGCCGGTCTTGACCCGCGACGAACTGCTGGCGGCCGCCGGCGTTGATCTGGCGCACGCGCGCCAGGTGGCCGCGCACGCGTTACAGCTCTTTGACCTCACCCAGGCCCGGCATCAGCTGCCGGCGGCGGACCGGCCGCTGCTGGAAACGGCCGCGCTGTTGCACAATCTGGGGCTGGAGGTGGACGCGCCCAAACACCACACCGCCGGCCGCGATCTGCTGATGGCGGTCCGGCTGGCCGCCCACTCCCCTACCGAGCAGCGCCAACTGGCCTGCCTGATCCGCTTCCACCGCAAGACCGCACGGCCGCGGAAAGAGCCGCTCTTCACGGCGCTCCCGCGCCGGCGGCAGCCTGCGACCTTGGTGCTGGCCGCCTTGCTGCGCATCGCCGACGGCCTGGATTACTCCCAATCGCAAACCACGCGGATCGAGGCGCTCCACCTGGAAGGCGAGGCCCTCACCCTCACCCTGGCCGGCCCGCACGCCGAGACGGATGGCGCCCGGGCGCTGGAGAAAGCGGATTTGTGGGGCCGGCTCTTTGACCAGGAGTGGGCCTTGACACCCGCGCCCGCGGATCTGGCCGCCCTGTCGCAGGTCGCGCTGGAACCGGAGACGCCGCTGGCGCGCGTCGCGGCGCGCGCCCTGGCCGATCAATGGCGGCGCTGGGAGGCGGCCGCGGACGCCGCGCAGGCCGGCCAGCCGCTGGCGCTCAAGAACACGCGCGCCGCCGCCCGGCGGGCGCGGGCCGCCCTGGCCCTCCTGCAACCGTACCTCAAAGCCAAACCCACCAAGGCGCTCAGCCGGCAACTGAAGCGCGTCGAAGAGAACCTGGCGGCGGTGCGGGATTGGGAGGTGCTGATTGAGCAGGCGCGCCAGGCGGCCGGCGGCGAGGCCTGGCCCTTTTTAGACGACTGGCAGGCCGCCCACGCCGCCGCGCTCACCGCGGCCGTTATCTGGCTGGCCGGCCCGGAGGCCGGCGCGACGCGCGCGGCCCTGGCCGCCTTCGCGGCCGAGCCGCCGGCCCGGCGCAAATATCCGGGCCGCGTGGCCGATGACGCGGCGCCGCTCCTTTTGGCGCAGGTTGACGTCCTGACCGATCTCGCCGCCGCCCTGGATGAGACCAATCTCGCCACCTATCACGCCCTGCGCCGGCAAGGGGTGAAGCGCTGCCGCTTCGCGCTGGAATTCTTCGAGCCCGCCCTGGGCGAGCCGGCCCAGCGGCTGATCAAGGACCTGGTCCGCGTCCAAGACCGGCTCGGCGCGCTCAACGATGCCTGCGTGGCCATCGAACGGTTAAACGCCTGGCTGGCGGAACACGCCGCCGACCCGGCCGCGCGCGGCTATCAAGCCTACAACGCCGACATTATCCGCACCCAACTCCGCAAATTTCAGCGCGCCTGGCCGCCCGTCGAGCCGGACGCCCTGCGCGGCCGCATCCAGGCGCTGGTGCGCCGGCTGTTGCCGCCCGAGGCCGCCGAGCCGGCGCCGGAGCCCCCGGAGGCCGCGGACCCCGGCCCGCCTGACGTGTGACGCGCCAGCCCGACCGCCCGTTCGGACCCGGCTGAGTGTGAATTGAGACCCCGGAGACCTGCCCATGTGTGTATTTTGTGCCGCCGTTCCTTCCGCCTTGGCCTGGGGCGCTGTCGCCCACGGCCGGCAGCGCCAAGCCGCCCGCCGTGCTGAGGCCGGCGCGGCTGAATCGGCTTCACCGCCGGCCTCCCCGACCCGGCTTCAGCGCGTGCCCGTGGCCAAAACCACCGCGGCGGTGGTGGTCCTGCTGGTGGCGGCTTCGGTGATTTATCACACCCAGGCGCCGGCCTGAGGCCGGGCGGGGAATCAAAAAGGCGAGGGCCGCCGCGTCAGCGGACCCTCGCCCTGGTCTTGAAAACGACGGCTACCCGCGGCGCCGGCGATGCGTGGCCGGCGGCGCGCTGGTCTCGCAGAAAGCCGCGAAGCCCCGCGCCAGTTGATCGGCCGGCTGGCCGTCCAAATCGGCTTCGGACAGCC
>JAGOBN010000411.1 GCA_017999235.1 Anaerolineales bacterium
CGGGGGACAACGTGAACATGGCGGTGGAGCTGATCACGCCGGTGGCGTTGGAAGCGGGGAGCCGCTTCGCCATCCGCGAGGGTGGCTTGACCGTCGGCGCCGGCGTCATTACGAAAGTTCTGGAATAAAATGGCAAAGAAAGACGTTCGGCCGATCATCACGTTCGCTTGCACGGAGTGCAAGGAGCGCAACTACACTTCTGAGAAGAACCGCCGGAATGATCCCAACCGGCTGGAGCTCAAGAAGTTCTGTCCGCGCTGCCGCAAACACACGCCGCATCGCGAAGCGAAATAGCGGAACGCGGTTAGGCTGCGGCCTCGGCCGCGGCCACCCAGGCCAGTAGCTCAATTTGGCAGAGCACCGCTCTCCAAAAGCGGGGGTTGGGGGTTCGAGTCCCTCCTGGCCTGCCTGATCTGATCTCGAAACACCGCAGCAGTTCGGCGGTGTTTCGATTGTAAACAAGAAGAGGCGGTATGTCGAAAGCCCAACCGGTTGTGAAAGAGCCGAACGGCCTGGTGCGCTTCTACCGGGAGACGATCGGCGAGCTGCGGAAAGTCGTTTGGCCCACTTGGCCGGAAGCGCGCAATCTCACGCTGATTGTCCTGCTGGTGATTACTTTGGGTTCCATGTTCCTCGGCTTGTTTGACTGGTTATTCGCCGAGGGCTTCCGACTGCTGGTCAGCCTGGCCGGCTGAGGATGTCTGGATGACCGACGAGACCGCGCAACCCGAAGATTTCAACCCGGCTGACACGGAAGCCCAACTGCCGGCCGAGCCGGCTGAGTTGGAGCCGGAGGCCGCGCCGTTGCTGGAAGATGAAGCGGCTCCGCCGGCGATGGACGCCGAAGCGCCGGCCCCCTCCAGCCTGGATGAAGGCCCGCAATGGTATGTCATCCATTGTTATTCCGGCTATGAGAACAAGGTGCGCCATAATCTTGAGCAGCGCATCGCCTCGATGGGCATGAAGGGCAAGATCATTGACGTGATCGTGCCGACCGAAGAAGAGATTGAAGTCAAAGAGGGCCGCCGGCGCACCGTGGAACGGCGGGTCTTCCCCGGCTATCTGCTGGTGCAGATGGTGATGACGGAAGAATCCTGGTATGTGGTGCGTAATACGCCGGGGGTGACGGGCTTTGTGGGGATGGGCAACACTCCCACGCCGCTGCGCCCGGAAGAAGTCTCCCAGATTTTGAAGCGCATGGAAGCCGAGGCGCCCAAGGTCAAGGTTACCTTCAAGCCGGGTCAGAAGGTCCGGATTGTGGACGGGCCGTTCAACGATTTCCTGGGGACGGTGGCGGAAATCGATATGGATCGCACCAAGGTGCGCGTGATGGTCTCGTTCTTTGGCCGGGAAACGCCGGTGGAGCTGGATTTCCTCCAGGTCGAGAAGATTTAGTCGGCGCGGTTGAGTTCGCGCTTGGCCGCCGGTGATTAGCCGGCGCCGGGCGCTGTTCGGTGGGAGGGCCGCTGGCCCGCTGGAACCACCAGGAGAAAAAGAATGGCAAAGAAACTTAAGGGTGTGGTCAAGCTGACGTTGGAAGCCGGGAAGGCCAACCCGGCGCCGCCGGTTGGTCCGGCGCTGGCCGGCTATGGCATCAACATCATGGCCTTCTGCAAGGAATACAACGCCCGGACCTCCGCCCGGGCCGGCGAGCAGATCCCGGCCGAGATCACGGTCTACACGGACGGCTCGTTCACGTTTGTCCTGCGGACGCCTCCGACGGCCTTCTTGCTGCGCCGGGCGGCCAAGGTGGAGAAAGGCTCGGGCCAGCCGAACCGCAACAAAGTCGGCAAGGTGACGCGCGCCCAGGTCAAAGAGATCGCCGAGATCAAGATGAAGGACCTGAACGCCATTGACCTGGAAGGCGCCATGCGCCAGGTTGAGGGCACGGCCCGCAATATGGGCATCGTCGTCGAAGGGTAATTTCGTGTGGGAGGGCGGCTTGGCTGCCCGTCAGCACCACCAGGAGAAACTTATGCGCACACACGGCAAGAAGTATCGCGAGCAAGCGGCGAAGGTGGATATCGCCAAGCTGTACCCGCCGGAAGAGGCGGTGACGCTGGCGAAAGCCACGTCTTATACTAAGTTCAACGGCACGCTGGAGGCGCACATCCGCCTGGGCGTGGATCCGAAATACGCCGATCAAAATGTCCGGGATGTGGTGGTCCTGCCCCACGGGCTGGGCAAAACGGTGCGCGTGCTGGTCTTCGCCGAGGGCGAGGGCGCGCGGCTGGCCAAAGAGAACGGCGCCGATTTTGTCGCCGATGACGAGCTGATCAAGAAAATTCAAGAGGGCTGGGCGGAGTTCGACGTGGCCGTGGCCACCCCCGAACTGATGGGCAAGGTCGGCCGCTTGGGCCGCATCCTCGGCCCGCGCGGCTTGATGCCCAACCCCAAAACCGGGACGGTCGTGCCGGCGGGTGATCTGCCGCGCGTGATCAAAGAGTCCAAGGCCGGCCGCGTGGAATTCCGCGTCGACAAGACCGGCAACCTGCACGTGCCGATTGGCAAGGTCGGTTTCTCGGATCGGCAGCTGTTTGAGAATTTCGCAGCGCTGATGCAGGCCGTGGTCAAGGCCAAGCCGGCCTCGGCCAAGGGCATCTACTTGCGCAAAGTGGTGCTGACCGCCACCATGGGGCCGGGCGTCAAAGTGGACCCGGTGGCCGCATCCACGGCCGGAATCGTCGCCGCCGTCTGATTTGCGGTATAATCACCACACTTCGCCGTAGACCGCCGGCATCAGAAGCTCTGCTTCTGAAGAAGACCGGCCGAGGTGAAGACTGACAGTGGCCGCGGCCGGCGCCAACCCGGCGCGGCTGGCGTGAGCCGGAAACTGAAGGTCTTTGCTTCGCTGCGGCGGGCAAAGACCTTTTTTGTTTGCCGGCGCTTCTCGGAAAGAAGCGCAGATCCTAAATTGCGGAAGGAGGTGACACGAATTTGGCAATCACACGCGAACGTAAAGATGAGTTGGTGAAGACCTACACCGATCTCATTCAGAAAAGCCAGGGCTTGATCTTGATCGAGTACCGGGGCATCAATATGAAAGGGATGGACCCGCTGCGCCGCAAGGTGCGCGAGGCCTCCGGCGAGCTGCACGTGGTGAAGAACACGCTGGCTCTGCGGGCGTTGCAGCAGGCGGGCTATCCCGCCGCGGACGCTTTGTTCTCGCAGACGACGGCGGTGGCTTTCGCTTTTGGCGATCCGCCGGCGGTGGCGAAGGCGCTCACGGCCGCCGCCAAGGACTCGGAGTTCGTCAAGGTCAAGGGCGCGCTGTTGGGCAACAGCGTGCTGTCCGCGAAGGATGTGGAGGCGCTGGCGGCCCTGCCGCCGATGCCGGCCCTGCGCGGTCAGTTGCTCGGCCTGATTTCCACGCCGGCCTCCCGGCTGGTGGGGGTCGTGGCGAGCGGCGTGCGCCAGGTGGTGAACGTCGTCAAGGCATATGCCGACAAGGAAAGCGCGGAAGCCCCCGCGGCCGCTTGAGCTCAGATTACATCGTTTACTTTGTCCGATAGGAGATTGACTGCAATGGCTGACTTGAACAAACTGGCTGAAGAGCTCAGTGGCCTGACCGTGCTGGAGGCCGCGCAGCTCGTGAAAGTGCTCGAAGAGAAGTGGGGCGTGTCCGCCGCCGCCCCGGTGGCCATGGCCGCCATGCCGGCGGCTGGCGCGGCCGCCGCGGCCGCCCCGGTCGAAGAGAAGACCGAATTCACCGTGGTCCTGAAGAGCGTCGGCGACAAGAAGATCGACGTCATCAAGATCATCCGCCAGCTCACCAACCTGGGCCTGAAAGAGGCCAAGGATATGGCCGAGACCGCCAACGCCAAGGTGCTGGAAGGCGTGAGCAAGGACGCGGCCGAGGAAGCCAAGAAGAAGCTGACGGAAGTCGGCGCTTCGGTGGACCTCACCTAAGGTCGGGCGTTTCCCGCCAATTCAACCGGCCGCCGCCCTTGGGCGGCGGCCGGTTGGGTTCTGGGGTTTGGGGTAAGATTAGCGCATGACCACTACCCGAATTCTGGTAATTGAAGACGAAGAGCGCATCCGGCAGTTCTTACAGCGCGGCCTGACGTATGAAAACTACCGGGTGGATGTGGCGGCGGATGGGCCGGCCGGCCTCACGCTGGCGCGGGAGAATCCCCCGGATCTGGTGATCCTGGACTGGATGCTGCCCGGCCTGGACGGCCTGGAAGTGTGCCGGCGCCTGCGGGCCGGCGGCGCCATGCCTATTCTGATGTTGACGGCCAAGGATTCGGTCAGCGACCGGGTGCAAGGGCTGGACGCCGGCGCCGATGACTACCTGGTCAAGCCGTTTTCCTTCGACGAACTGCTGGCGCGGCTGCGGGCCTTGTTGCGGCGCGTCTCGCCGGCCCAGCCGGAAGTGCTGCGCTTCGCGGATCTGACCCTGGATACCGGCACGCGGCAGGCGTTCCGCGGCGACAAGGCGGTCGAATTGACGGCCAAAGAGTATGAGCTGCTCGAGCTCTTTATGCGCCATCCGCGCCAGGTGTTAACCCGGGAAGTGATCTACGACCGCGTGTGGGGCTATGACTTCGGCGGCGAGAGCAATATCATCGAGGTGTATGTGCGCTACCTGCGCCAGAAGACCGAGCTGGAGTCCGCGCCCCGCTTGCTGCACAC
>JAGOBN010000412.1 GCA_017999235.1 Anaerolineales bacterium
GGCCCACCAGACCGGTGCGGGCGGCCCAGACGCGCGCGCCGGCGGCCGCGTACACGGCATTCCCGCCCAGCTTGCGCAGGTGCATTTCGCCGGCGGCGGTGAGCGCGTAATCTTCGCGCAGCCCGCACACAAAAATGTATTGCGGATTGATCATAGGGTGGGTCTATTTTAGTCGAGACCCGCTTCCGGCGGAAATCAGGAAATGTTAACGATCCCCGCCGCCTTATCTTGCGCGGGGCGTGGAGACTCGTTATAATGATTTAACTGACGTGGGCAGCGGCGCGGACCAACCAGCGTTCCCGGCTGCCCTTCTTCGTCAGAGGATATCTGTATGGTGAACGCCAAAGTCTTGCTCCTGGAAAGCGAACGCACCAACGCCCCGTCATTCGCGCCGGCGTTGGAGAAGCGCGGCTACCAGGTGGCCATTGAACATTCGGCCCAGACGGCCGTCAAACACCTGCACACCGTCGAGCCGGACCTGGTGGTGCTGGATGCCGCCTCGCTGAAAACCAGCGGCGCGCGCATCTGCCGTTTGCTGCGCGCCTCGCTGAACGGCACGCCGATTGTGCTGGTGGCGGATAAACGCAACCCGCCCGACGCCAACTGCGGCGCCTCGGTGGTACTCACCACGCCCTTCACCCCGCGCAAGCTGCTCAACACCGTGGCGCGGCTGCTGCCGGCCGATGAGGGCACCTCCCTGCAGGTCGGGCCGATCAAGCTCAACCTCGGCCAGAAGCGCATCAAGTGCGGCGACCGGGAAGAGAAGGTGACGCCCAAGCAGGCCAAGCTGTTGGAGATGTTCCTGCGCGCGCCAGGCCAGCTGCTCTCCCGCAAGGCCATCATCAAACATGTATGGGACACCGACTACGTGGGGGATACGCGCACCCTGGATGTGCATATCAGCTGGCTGCGCGGCGTGATTGAGCCCAACCCGCGCAAGCCGCGGTACCTCAAGACGGTGCGCGGCCAGGGGTATCGGCTGGACGTGCCGCCCAGCGCGTAGCCGCCGCTTAAATCAACCAGCCCGGTCCATTGGACCGGGCTGGTTTTTTTTGTTGGGTCTGTTAGCGCCGCGTTACGAGATACAGATAGGTGTGGGTGCCGGCCGGGTAATCGGCCTGGCCGTCGTTGATCTTCTTATCGAACATGACCTGCACCGCCAGCCGCGTCACGCCGGCCGGCCAGTTGGCGAGGACGGTGTAGTAAACGCGGCAGGCCTGGCCGCCGTTCAGCCCATCAAAGACCGCCAGGTCGGTGAGGTCCAGCGGCTCCCCGTTGACGGTGAAGGCAGTCTGGATGTGCTGGTAGTTCTCGCGCAGCACCGCCGCCGAGGACGCGCACCAGCCATTGGACCAGATCAGGGCCGCCTCTTGGGTGAGCGTCACGGTGTAAGTGTACGTCTGGCCGGCTTGGGACAGCGCCGCCGGATCATAAGTTTCCTTGGCCAAGTCTTCAATTTGGAGCGCCTGGGCCGCTGCCGCTTCGGCGTCGGCGGGCGCCGCGATCCGCAAACCGCCGGCGGCGGTAGGGCTGCCGGTGGGGCCGGGGGTAGCCGTTCTGGCCGGCGTGGCCGTCCGGCTGCCGGCGGCGGTGGGGCTGCCGGCGGCGGTGGGTGTGGCGGTGCCGCCCCGCGGCGTGGCCGCCGGCGTCGGCGTGAAGGTGGGCAGCGCGGTCGGGGTCGCAGTTGCGGCCGCAGTTGCGGTCGCGGTCGACGGCGCGGGGGTGGTCGCCAACAGCGCCGCCTCGGCCGCTTGCAGCACCACATCCTCGGTAGCCAGGAGGGTGTCGAGCGTCAGCGGGACTTTGACCGTGGGAACCACGCCGACGCCCTCGAGGAACAGGCGGCCGTCAGCCATCACCCGGCGGTCGGCCGAAAACTGGAGCTGCAGGCCTTCGGGCAGGCGCACCTGTCCCGGCGCTACGTTGGCAAAGGTCCCCAACGACGGATACAGACCGACGACGATGGCGTTGGGCAGCTGCGCGAAGCCATAGGCTTCCTGTTCGCAGGCGCTGGCGCAGCCCGGCCCCACCAGCACGGCGATCTGCGCCAACTGGTATTGCGTTTGATTGGGCAGAATCTTCTCCGGCACGCCCACGGGCTCAAATTCCCCGGTCAGGGCGCTGTACCGGTAATCCTGACCCAGCGGGATCGGCTGGTCGGTGAGGAAGCCGGCCAGACCGAGCGGGTTGCCGCCGCCGTTATAGCGCAGGTCGATGATGACGGCCGTCACGCCGTTGTCGCGGAACGTCCGCAGCGCGCGCTCGAACAGGCGGATGATCAGGTTAAGATCATCATAGTAAGACGTGATCTGAACATAGCCGATCCCCGAGTCCAGAATCTGGAATTCAACCGGCAGGACGGGCGGCGTGTAATTGCGATAGAACGAGGTGACGCTGAAGCTGGCCTGTTCCACCGTCGCGGTCAGGACCGCGGTCTGGGGGGCGGTTGAACCGGGGTTGCTAAAAGTCACCGTCGCGGTGAGGCCCTCGGGCGCGCGGGTCAGGTAACGGGCCTGCTGGTAGCGCAGGAAGAGCTCTTGCGAGAACGGCCCGGAGAAGGGCGTCACGGCGGCCACGGCGGCGTCTATCGGCTGGCCGTTGAAGCGCTGCACTTGGGCGCCCACTTGCAGGCCGGCGTCATCGGCCGCGCTGTCCGGCGTCACAAACACCACCGTGTAGCGGCCGTTCTCCAACTGGCGCAGGGCGAAGCCGTAGCCGGCGCGGGCCGCTTCCGCAAAGGCCGCGTTTTCATACGGCCCGCCGTCCAAGCCCACATGCCCATCCGGGATGGCGTGGGTGAAGGTGAACAGCGCCTGGTAAAAAGCCGCCGGGTCCTGGTCTTGTTCCGCCTGGGCAACCAGGGGCGCGGTTGCGGCATACAGCGCCGGCCAATCCACCGTCTTCTCCGGCCGGCCGTTGAACGCCCACTCGGTTGACATCAGGTCATAGAGACTCTGGAAGGCGGCGGTGTAGCTTTGCTCCGAGAAGTCCTTGAGCGCCAGGTCTTGAGGCTCGTAGAGTGCGGCTTCGGCCTGCGCCTGGCGCTGCACGCTAAAGGGCTGCTGGTCGAGATCGATCAGGCTGTAGCCGGCCGGCAGCGGGCCGGTGGGATCGTCGGCCGTAAAGAGCCGGCCATCCGCGCCAAAGCCGGTGGGGAAGGCCTGGCCGTCATCGGGCGCCCAGACCACCAGTTTGCCGCCGATGACCTCGTCGTCCTGCTCGGAGTCGGTCTGGATGGAGGTCAGATAGGTCGGCCAGCCGAAGGAAGCGTCGTCGCCTTCGGAGAAGGGGCCGCCGGCCAGATTGGGCCAGTAGGCCACGGCAAAGACCTGCACGCCGGCGTCCGCGCGGCCATTCTGGTCCACGTCATTGGCGGCCCCGCGCGGCTGGATGGGCAGGCTGAGCGTGTAGTCGCCGCTTAGCGATTGCGGGTCAAAGCTTAATGGCCCCAAGACCTGGCCCGTGACCGGAATGGGCCATTCCGGGTCGCGGATGACAAAGCCGTGCAGGTCCACCAGCGCCACGGCGTGTTCCACCATGTAGGTGGCCAGGACAAAGTCGTTGGTGACGGCGTATTGGCCGTGCACGCTCACCACCCCGGCGCCAAGGGCGGCCGCCCCTTCCGGGGTGCGGACGGCCGTGGCCGTCGCCGGCCGAGTGGCCGAGGGAGCCCGGGTGGGGCTGGGCGGCGCGGTCTCGGTGGCGGGGAGGGTGGCGCTGGGCGGCGGGGTGGGCAGCGGCGTGGACGTGATCACGCGCGGGGTGCCGCCGGTGGGGACCCGGATCGCGGTGGGGGCCGGCGGCGGGGTCGGCACTAATGTGACGCAGGCCAGGGAAGCGGCGGCGAGGCCGCCGAGCAGACCGCCCAAGCGTAAATGACGACTGACCATAGCGCACCTGTCTTTGCTAAAAAGAGAGCGGGCCGGCTCCGTGATCGCCGGCCCGCTCCTATTTTAGTGCATCGTCAGCACCTCGGCGATTGGGCCGAGCGCCCAGTCGATGGTGGCCCGGTCGATCACCAGCGGCGGCGCAAACCGGATGACATGCTCGTGGGTCTCCTTGCACAGGATCCCGCGCTGGCCGAGCGCCTCGCAGAAGCGGCGCGCGCCGCCGGCCTCCGGTTTCAGCTCCACGCCGATCAGCAGGCCTTTGCCGCGCACCTCTTTGACGTGCGGGCTGTTGATCTCGGCCAGGCGTTCCTGCAGGTAATCGCCTAGTTCGGCGGCGCGCTCCGCCAGCTTTTCCTCGCGGATGACGCGCAGGGCGGCGCGCGCCACGGCCGCCGCCAGCGGGTTGCCGCCGAAGGTGGAGCCGTGCTCGCCGGGCCGGAAGACGCCCAGCACCGGCGCGTCGGCCAGCACAGCCGAGACCGGGTAGACGCCGCCGCCCAGGGCCTTGCCCAGGATCATTACCTCGGGGCGCACGTCTTCATAATCACAGGCGAAGAGCCGGCCGGTGCGCGCCAGGCCGGTTTGGATCTCGTCGGCCATGAAGAGCACGTTGTGCCGGCGCGCCGTCTCCGCCACGGCTTTAAGATAACCGGCCGGCGGCACCACCACCCCCGCCTCGCCCTGGATGGGCTCCAGCAGGATGGCGGCGGTGTTGGCGGTGATGGCGGCTTCCAGGGCCGCC
>JAGOBN010000413.1 GCA_017999235.1 Anaerolineales bacterium
GCCATCAGCTGGTTGGTGAAGGTCGCGATCGGGCCGCCGTAATTGACGCTGACGCGCACATCAATCTGCGTGATCGTGCCGGTGGTGTAGCCGGTGGTGCGGCCGGATTTCTGCACCGCCAGGCCCAGGGCCGCCGTCCCCACGCCGGCCGGCACGCCGATATCCAGGATGTCCGCGTTCACCAGGTCCGGCGTCGTCGGCCGCGCCAAGGCGCAATCCACCTTATTGTCGCCGGGGACGTTGACGGCCTGCGGCTGGACCGCGCTTTTCGCGCCGACCAGCCCCAGCACCGCGGCCAGCGGCGAGCAGCCGTTGCCGGTGGGCGGCGGCGGGGGCGGCGTCTCGCCGTCAAAGGCCAGCGGCACGAACTCGGCCAGCGCCCCGATCTGGTCGGCGCTGGTGCCGTTATCGGCGCGGCCCGGCTGCCAGACGGGATCGCCCACTTGGGCGGCGTTGCTGTTGGCCAGCACATGGTTGTTGCTGAGGAGATAGAGCTGGCCGCCTTTCCGCACCAGGCAGCCAAAGGTGCCGGCCGTGATCTGGAAGTGGCCCAGGCTGACCCCCGGCCGCGCCGGCCGCATTTTGGCCCGCGGGTCCTGGAAGGCCACGATGTCGCCGGTCTCAACCACATCCGTCCGCGCGCCGTCAATGCTCTTGGGGATGATGTCGGCGGCGGCTAATTCCGCCAGCGGCACCTTGTGGCGCACGGACACAATGACGGCCAGTTCGTTGGTGACCACGCCCTGGCTGATCTTGTACCCGATCCCCACGGCCACCGTGTTGGCGCGGCCGGCCAGGTTTTTTTCCGCGCCGCGCTTGATCTGTCGGATGGTGTCGATCTGGCTGGCTGAGCTCATGCGGCAGACTCCTTGAGTGGGGCCTTACAAAGCCTGGATAACGCCGGTGGCCTGGACATCCAGCGGCACGCCGTCCAACTGCTCCGGGATCCGGTCGCCCGCCGCGAGCTGCGCCGCCGGCACCTTGTGCGTCACCGAAACGACGATGCACACTTCCGCGGTGGTCAGGCCGGCGCGCACGCGCAGCCCCACCCCCACGGCCACGACATTGGCTTTGGCCATCAGTTCGTTCTCATAGCGGCGCTTGACGGCCAGCGCCTGTTGCAGCGGTTTATCGGACATGGCTTTGATCTCCAGTGACAACCCCCGTTATCCTAAGCGGAAACCGGGGGCGCGGGCAATGCCGAAAATTGGGGAGGCCGCTCACTCCGCCGCCGGCGGCGGTTCCACCGGCCGGCCGCGCCCGCCCGCTCCCCGCCGGCGCAACCCCGCCAGCCAGGCGCGCACGGCCGGCAGCCGCGCCAGCAGCAGCAGCGCCACCCCCGCGCCGTAGGCCAGCGGCTCGCGCACGTCCGCCTTCACCAGCCACACAAAGTGCAAGACCACCAGCAGCGCGGCCGCGTACACGCCCCGGTGCAGGCGCTTCCAATCCCGGCCCAGCCGCTTCTGCCAGCCGCGCGTGGAGGTCAGCGCCAGCGGCAGCAGGATCAGCCAGGCCCCAAGGCCGGCCAGGATGTAGCGCTTCTCGATCACCGCGTCCCAGATCAGCCCCAGGTCCAGGCCGTAATCCACCACCACAAAGATGAAAACATGCGCCGCCGCATAGGCGGCGGCGTACAGGCCCAGCCAGCGGCGCGCCGGCGCCAGCCAGCTCCAGCCGGTGAGCGTGATCACGGGCGTCACCGCCAGGGTCAGCATCAAAAAGATCAGCGCCGGCAAACCGGTGCCGAACGTCAGATCCTGGATTGGGTTGACGGGCCAGCCCTGCGTCCAGAACGTCCCGGCGATATTGGCCGCCGGCAGCCATCCGCCCGCGTGCACCACGAGCAGCGGCCAGCGGGGAAGCGCGGCGGGACGGGTCGGCACGTTAATAATTCTGGCGCAGGTCCAGATCGGTGTAGAGGCCGGCCACCTGGTCCGCGTACCCGTTGAACAGCAGGGTCCGGCGCCGGCCGAGATCGCCGATGCGGCGCTCGGTGGCCTGTGACCAGCGCGGGTGATCCACGTCCGGGTTGACGTTGGAGTAGAAGCCGTATTCGTTGGGCGCGGCGGTGTTCCACAGCGTCTTGGGCTGCTGATCCGTCAGCTCGATCTTGACGATGGATTTGATGCTCTTAAACCCGTACTTCCACGGCACCACCAGCCGGAGCGGCGCGCCGTTCTGCGGCGGCAGGGGCCGGCCGTAAACGCCGGTGGCCAGCGTCGCCAGCGGATTCATGGCCTCGTCCACGCGCAGGCCCTCGGTATACGGCCAGTCATACCACGGGCTGCTCAGCCCCGGCATCTGGTCCGGCGCCAGGCGGGTCGTGAACTTCACATACCGGGCGTCGGCGGTCGGCTCCACCGCTTGCAGCACGGCGGCCAGCGAGAAGCCTTCCCACGGAATGACCATCGACCAGCCTTCCACGCAGCGCAGGCGGTAAATGCGCTCTTCCGCGGGGAAGTTCTTCTGGATGTCCTCCAGCCCGTACGTCTTGGGGGTGCGGACCAGGCCGCCCACTTCCACCGTCCAGGGGTCGGTCTGGAAGTTCTTCGCCAGGCCGGCCACGCCTTCCTTGTCGGTGGTGAACTCGTAGAAATTGTTGTACTGGGTCACCGCCTCGTAGGGGGTGGCCGGGTCGCCCAGCTCGTCCTGCAGGCCGGCGCCGGGTTGGGGGTCCGCCGCGCTAGCCGTCGGGTTGGAGGCCGCCGGCGCCGCGGCCGGTCCGCAGGCGGCCAGCACCGCCGAGCCGGCCGCCAGGGCGCCCAGTTTGAGGAAGCTGCGCCGGGAACGGGAGCGGTAGACGTACTCGGGCGTGATTTCGGAAGAGCGGAATTTCATAGTCAGTGTCCTCACAGTAACGGGCTTCCCCGGACTTGGAGAGAATTCTATCGTCGCCGGCGCAAAATGCGTTTACGGGTCTGCCTCGGACAGCAGGGACCGAATGGCCGCTTCAGTCTCGTCATACGCGCCTTGGCCGATGTGCGTGTAGCGCAGGTCGCCGCGTTTGTCGATCAGGTAGAGCGTCGGCCAATACCGCGTGCGATACGCCCGCCAGGTGGCGCCGTCGTTATCCTGCGCCACCGGGTACGGCACGTCCAGCTCCACCACAGCCGCGCGCAGATTATCCAGATCTCGCTCGAAGCCGAATTCGGGATAATGGTTGCCGATAACAACCAGCCCTCGCTCAGCGTACATCTGATGCCAGCCCCTCAACGAGGGGAGCGCGTTGCGGCAGTTAATTCAGCCGAAGGTCCACATATCGATCAGCACGACCCGGCCGCGGAGCTCCGCCAGCCGCAAGGGCTGGACGGTATTCAGCCAGACCGTGTTGGTCAGCTCCGGGGCCGGCCCGTAGTTGGCTAGAGCCCAATCCGGCTCCTGAGCTGTCTCCAGTATTGGCGCGCACACCCTGTCCGGCGGCGCAGCCGCCGAGGGTGCCCAGGACGCCGCCAACAGCATGACCCCCGCGAGCCAGCGCAGCCGGAATGAGCACATGCCGGGTCTCCTTTCAAGCCCAGTACAGGCTGAGCATGGGCCAGTTCGTCCAGAGATCATAAACAGCGATGGTGATGAGCAGCAAACCGCCGGCCAGGTTGACCCAGCGCGCGCGGTGAGCCAACAACCGGGTCAGTTGCCGCTGCCAGGCGTTCGACAGGAACGACAGCGCCAGCAACGGCAAACCGAAACCCAGGCCGAACCACAGGAAAACGGCCAACCGGCTAAAGGCTTCTTCCGCCGTCACGGACAAGGCGAAAATGCTGACGACCAGCGGACCGGAGCATGGCAGAGCAATCGGCCCATAAAACAGGCCATAGACAAAAGCGCTGGCAAAGGGATTCGCCAGGCCTGGGGCGCGCACCTGCGGCAGGCTTTTGAACACATTAATATTCGCCAGGAGCAACAGGCCCAGACCCAGGATGAGGAGATCGGCCAGCGGGATCGCTACCGCCAACGCCTGCCCTACAGAAACCGAGAGAGCCGCGATGAGCAGGCCGAGCGCCAGCATCATCGTCAGCACCCCGGCCAGCACACACAACCCCAATAGGGGGCGGCCCCACCTCGGCGTCGACGCCTGACTGGCGCCCAAAAACGCCAGAAAACCCGGATAGAGCGGCAGCACACACGGGCTGGTCATGGCCAGCAACCCCAGCGAGAAAGATGTGACAGCGGTTTCCGGAAACATGGTCGCCAGCCTACTGGGCGGCCTCCAAAAAGGGCCGCACAGCCGCCACCAGCGCGTCCACATCCTTAATCCCGAAGGGCAGTGGATGGGCCTGGCCTTGCCGGTCAATAATGAGCATGGGCGTCGACGGCGGGTTCAGGAACTGATCACCGTATAAGCCCGCGATCTCGCGCGCCACCTCGCGGGGCGCCACCGCATAAGTCCAGTCAAAACCCCGCTGACGGGTATGGGCCCGCAGGATGTCGGCGGTCTCATTAGGGTCAATGGCCAGGCCGACGCTTACAAAGTCATCGCGCGGGCCGAGTTGGAGGTGCAGGGCTTGGACTTGGCGCTGCTGCTCCAGACACTTTGAGCACCAAACCGCCAGCATTTCCACCAGCACTACCTGGCCGTGATAATCCGCCAGGTTAAAAACCGCATCGGTGTTGACGTCTATGAGGGCGGTA
>JAGOBN010000414.1 GCA_017999235.1 Anaerolineales bacterium
GCTTCACCGTGGGCATCGGCCAGGATGTGGGTCAGGTGCGGCCGCACAACGAAGATGTGCTGCTGACCTTCACCGGCGAGCTGGGCGGCCTGGAAACCATGCCCAACCTGGGCCTGTTTATCGTCGCCGACGGCATGGGCGGCCACTCTTTGGGCGAACGCGCCAGCGGGCTGGCGGCCCGCGCTATGGCCCGCACCGTCCTGGATCAAATCCTGCCCACCCTGCTGGCCGATCCCCAGGCCGACGTGGACCGCCCGCTCCTCACCGAAGTGATGGAAGCGGCGATGGCGGCCGCCAACCGCGCCGTGGTCACCAGGGTGCCGGAAGGCGGCACAACGCTCACGGCCGCCCTGATCATTGGCGACCAGATGGTGCTGTGCCACGTGGGCGACTCGCGCGCCTACCTCTTCACCGACTCGCATCTGGAACAGCTGACGCGCGATCACTCGCTGGTCCAGCGGCTCAAAGAGCTGGGCCAGATCACGGATGATGAAGCCGCCGTCCATCCGCAGCGCAGCGTGCTCTACCGGGCGGTGGGCCAGGGCGAGGGCCTGGAAGTGGACCTGATCTCCCGCCGGCTGGCGCCGGGCGCGGTGCTGCTGTTGTGTTCCGACGGTCTGTGGAGCCTGGTGCCGGATCATGTCATCCAGGAGATCACCTATCAGGCTCCCACCCTGGCGGCGGCCTGCGAAGCCCTGGTGAAGGCCGCCAATGACGCCGGCGGCCCCGACAACATCACCGCCGTCATGGTGCAGATGCCGGGTTAGCCGGCCGCGCCGGCTGATCCGTGCTGGCCTGTTGCTTATGCCCACCGGTGACCTGTACGGTCTGCTTGGCTTGCCGGCTTCCGCCTCGCCGGATGATATCCGCACCGCCTTTCGCGGCGCGGCGCGCCGTTTCCATCCGGATGTCAACCCCGGCGCCGGCGCCGCCGATGAGTTCCGGCTGATCTCCGAAGCCCACGCGCTGCTGAGTGACCCCGCCCAACGCGCCCAGTATGACAGCAGCCTGAAGCACAAAGGCGCCGGCCCGCTCATGGCCATGCGCGTTCTGCTCAGCCGCGAAAAAATACCCACGCTGACCGAGCCGCAAGTGGTGTATGCCCTGATCGAGATCCGCGCCACCCCCGGGCCAGCCGACCTGCCGCCCCCGCCCGTCAACTTGGCCTTGGTCCTGGATCGTTCGACGTCCATGCAGGGCGACCGGCTGGATCAGGTAAAAAACGCGGTGGTGCAGCTGATTGACAGCCTGCGCGAGACCGACTTATTAAGCGTGGTTACCTTTAGCGACCGGGCGGAGGCCATTGTCACCGCCCAGCGCTGCACCCCCGAGCAGAAGACCGTGGCGAAGGCCAAAGTCAGCACCATCAACGCCGCCGGCGGCACCGAGATGCTGCCCGGCCTGCTGCGCGGCATGCTGGAACTGCGCCCCAACATCAGCAGCGCCGTGGTCAACCACCTGATGCTGCTGACCGACGGCCGGACCTACGGCGACGAGGGCGACTGCCTCCTGCTGGCGGTGCTGGCGGCCGTGGACGGCGTCTCAATCAGTGGTCTGGGCATCGGCGACGAGTGGAACGACAAATTTCTCGATGAGCTGACCAGCTGCACGGGCAGCAACGCCGCCTTTGTGAGCGCGCCCGAACAGGTCAAGAAGTTCATGCAGGATAAGGTGCGCGGCTTGGGCGCCGCTTACGCGGAGCGCTTGACCCTGCAGGTTCTGCCGGATCAAGGCGTCAAACTGGCGGCCGCCTTTAAGTTGAACCCGGAGCCGGCCCCGTTAGACGCCGCCGACCTGCAGCTCCGGCTGGGCAGCCTGCCCAAGGATCAAGCCTCCGCCTTAGTGCTCAAGTTCCTGCTGCCCCCGCTGACGGAGGGTGCCCGCCCCATCGCGCGCCTGGCGCTGACGGGCGATGTCTTAAGCCTCAGCCGGCGCGGCGAGCGCGCCACGCTGGATATCGCCGTGACCGTCCAGCCCACGGCGCCGCCCTTTGCGCCGCCGCAGACCCTGGTGGACGCGCTGACCAAGCTCTCCCAATACACGCTGCAAGAGCGCGCCTATCAAAAGGCGGCCGCCGGCGACATCCCCTCCGCCACCCGCCTGCTGTCCACCCTGGGGACCCGCCTGCTGTCCGCCGGCCAGCCGGAGTTGGCCAAGGTGGCGATCAGCGAAGCCAAACGCCTGGAGCGCACGCAGGTGGTCTCCGAGGACGCCAAGAAGCGCCTCAAATATGGCACGCGCGCCTTGATCCTGCCGCCGCCCGCTGGAAAGCCGCCGTCATGATCACGTGTCAGGCCTGCCGCGGCCAGGATTATGAGGGCGAGTTGTTCTGCTCCAATTGCGGCGCCCGGCTGTGGGGCGCCGGCGAAGCCATGCCGACGATCACCTTCGACACCAACCGGCTGCGCCAGATGACCCAATCCATCACGGCCACGCCGGCGCCTGAGACCGAAGCGTTGCAGGCGGGCCAGATTTCGGTCATCATCGCCGGGGCCGGCCAGAATCTGCTGCTGGAGGGCCGCGCGGAATACGTTATCGGCCGGGAAGGCGCCGCCAACGAAATGCCCGAAGTCAACCTGGGGCCGTTCGGCGCGCGCGAACGCGGCGTCTCCCGCCGGCATGCCGTGCTGCGCGTCGACCGGCGCCAGCTCCTGCTGGTGGATCTGGGCAGCGCCAATGGCACCTGGCTGAACGGCTCGCAGCTGGCGCCGCATGAACCCATCCGGCTGGAGAATGGCGACGAACTGCGGCTGGGCAAACTGCTCATCCGGATCCGGTTCAATCTGTAAGCTCATTTATTTCGGACGCTTTTCGGGAGAAGAACGCGCATGGCCGTGCAAGTCTTGATCCACATCGCCAACGAAGACCCCATCCTGGCCGAACTGGAGCAGCTGCCGGGCAACGCCGACACCTGCTTGATCGCCTTGAACCCGCGCGCGCGCGACAACAAGGACCTGCGCTACCTGGCCCCCAACGTCACCCAGGTCATCTGGCCGCTGAGCCGCGTCACCTTTATCGAGATCATGCCGGCCAGCGAAGACGAGAAGATCGTCGGCTTCGTGCGCGAATAAGCGCGCCGACCGCCCCGCCGATGGCTGAAAACCGCGACCGATACCGCATCCTGGTGGTGGACGACGAGCCGCGCATGATCCGGTTCATCCGCATGAACCTGGAGCATGACGGCTTTGACGTCGTGGAGGCCGCCGACGGCCTGGCCGCCCTGAAGCAGGTGCGCGACACCCTGCCCGACCTGGTGCTGTTGGATGTGTCCATGCCGGAGCTGGACGGCTTCGAGACCCTGCGCCTGCTGCGCGAGATGTCCCAGATCCCGGTCATTATCCTCACCGCCCGCGCGGAGGAAGATGACCGGGTGCGCGGCCTGGAGCTGGGCGCCGATGACTACGTGACCAAACCCTTCAGCCCGCGGGAGCTGGTCAGCCGGGTGCGCGCGGTGCTGCGGCGCACCGAGACGCCGGCCCCCAGCGAAAAGACCACCCTGCGCGTGGACGACCGGCTGAGCCTCAATTTTGACCGGCGCGAGGTGCTGGTGGCCGGCCAGCCCGTCCGCCTGCGGCCCACCGAATACCGCCTGCTCTACCATCTGGTGCAGAACGCCGGCTGGGTGGTGCCGCACGACCAACTGTTGGCTAAAGTCTGGGGCTACGAGTACCGCGAAGAAACCCACTATCTGCGGCTGTACATCAACTATCTGCGCCACAAACTGGAGCCCGACCCGGCCAATCCGCGCTATATTTTGACAGAACGCGGCGTCGGCTATCGGTTTGTGGATTTCCGTAAAGCGGCCTCCGGCCCGCTGCCCGCCAGCGGGTGAGCGGCGCCGGCCCCGCGCCCAACTTAACAGGATCCCGCCTTGAAAAACATCTCGAACTTCTTCTCGTCCGGTCTGTGGCGCATCTTGATCATCGGCTTCTTTGTCCTGGTGATCGGCATCCCGCTGGTGCTGGTGTTCACCAGCCAATTCGCGTATATCCTCGAGCGCGTCGAGCCCCAGGAAGTGGGCGTGCGTTTCCAGGCCGGCCAGATCAAGGACATCGTCGGCCCCGGCGTGTACAGTGATTTCGGCCTGTACGTGGAGATCCGGCGGGTGTCCAGCCAGGCCATCCCCTTCAACGTCCGCGATGAAGAGATCATCACCAAAGACAAGCAGCGCATCGGCCTGGTGGTGACCGGCGACGCCCTGCGCCCCGGCATCGCGCGCAAGGATGTCCTGCTCGCCAACTGGGCGCAGTACAGCCAGCTCTACCTGGATGACGGCGTGGCCCAAGAGCGGGTGAAGGCCCTGGCTCAGCAGGCCATGAAGGTGTGCGTGGGCGAGCGGCCCTTTGACGATGCCATCATCGGCACCGCCCGCGACGAATTACGCAACTGTATTGACGAGGAAGTCAGCAAGCTGGCCGAGATCTACGGCCTGGTGATCCAGAACGTGGTGGTGCCGGAAGTGGTGCTCTCGCCGGAAGTGCAGACCGCCCTGGACGCCATCGTGCAAAGCCGGCTGGAAACCGAGAAGGCCGCCCAAGACAAGCTGCGCGCCGACGCCCAGGCCCAGGCCGAGCAGGCCCGCCAGGAAGGCGAGATCCGCGTCGAGCAGAGCCGCATCCAGGAAG
>JAGOBN010000415.1 GCA_017999235.1 Anaerolineales bacterium
GCGAAGTCGAGATCGTGCGTGATGAGGATGACGGTGGTGCCGCGCCGGCGGAGCTCCGTTAAGACAGCTTCCAGACGCCGCACTTGAAAGCCATCCAGCCCCGCCGTCGGCTCGTCCAAGACCAGCACGGGCGTGTCCAGCGCCAGGGCGGACGCGAGCGTCACCAGCTTCCGCTCGGAGAGGCCGAGATCATAGGGATGGGCGCGGGCCTGGTCCCGCAGGCCCAACCACTCCAACGCTTGCGTCACCGCGGCCGCCCGCCGCTCGGCCGGCCACCGCAGTTGCCGGGGGCCGAAGGCGACTTCATCGGCGACGGTGCGTTGGCAGAGTTGGTCATCTGGGTTCTGGAAGACAGACGCAACCCGCTGAGCCATGATAAACACTGGCTTAAGCCGCACTTCCCAATCCCCGACCCAGACCTGTCCGCGCTGGGGCCGGATTAGGCCGTTCAGACAGCGCGCCAGGGTGGATTTGCCCGAGCCATTTAAGCCCACCAGCGCCACCTGCTCGCCGGCCTCGATGACGAGCGAGACCCCGCGCAGCGCCGGTTGACCCGGCCCGTAAGCATAATGCACGTCCTCCAGTTGAATCTGCATCAGCGTGTTCCTCGCTCATGGGATTGGAAGCCGGCCACAGCTGCTTCCAGCGTCACCGGCAATGACGCCGCAGCCGGCCAGAGGCCGCGTTCTCGGGCCAGGCGGGCCGTTTGTGTGTAACGCAAAGGGATCAGGCCCAGATCCGCTAACGCGGGATCAGCCAAGACGACCTCCGGTGAGCCGTCTCGAACGATCCGGCCTTCGGCCAACACCATGACCCGGGTGGCTAAGGCCGCCGCCCACTCCAGGCGGTGTTCCGCCAGCACCACCGTCAGCCCGGTGGCGCGCAAAGCGGCCACGGCCTGCAGGACGGACTGGGCGCCGGCGGGATCCAGCATGGAGGTAGGTTCATCCAAGACCAGCACGCGGGGCTGCATCACGAGAATCGCAGCCAGCGCCAAGCGCTGCTGTTCGCCGCCGGACAAGGCGTAGGGCGACCGGCCGGCCAGCGCGCTCAGCCCCGTCAGCGCCAGCGCCGCGGCGATGCGGGCTGCCATGTCGGCTCGGGGGACCGCCAGGTTCTCCAAGCCAAACGCCACTTCTTCGTAAACCGTGAGCCGGGCGCCGCTGATCTGGTTGGCCGGGTTCTGGAACACCTGGCCGGCCGTGCCCACGATCTCGCTCAGGCTGAGGGTTTGCGTATCGCGGCCGGCGAGCGTGACTCGGCCAGCGAGTTGACCGCGATAGAAGTGCGGGATGTAGCCGGTCAGGGCATGGCACAGGCTGGTCTTGCCGGCCCCATTCGTGCCGAGCACGGCCACGAACTCGCCGGGGGCGATGTTCAGCGACACATCGTGCAAGGCTGGCCGGTCCGCGCCGGCGTAGGTGAAGGTCAGTGAGTCGATTTCGATCACGGCCACCCTCTCCAGACCAGGGTCAGTAAAGCGCCAACAATCAACGCCCACCGCAGGCCGCGGTCCATGGGCGTGTCTGAAATCACATTTAGGCTGGTGCGCGGGCCGGGCCGGCTGAACCCGCGGCTCTCCAGCGCCAGGGCGCGTTCTTCAGCGTCCAGGACTGCGCCGATCACTAACGGGATCACGGCCGGCAGCAGGGCGCGCGCCCGGAGGAGCAGGCTGCCCTCCGTCCGTAGGCCGCGGGCTTGCTGGGCGGCCAGAATGGCTTGAGCCCGGCGGCGCACGAGCGGCAGCAACTGCAAGGTGCTGATCACAATGTAGGTCAGGCCGGGCGGCAGGCCGCGCTGCTGCAAGGCCGTCATCAGATCACCGGGCGGCGTGGCGTAGAGAAAGAGCAAGGACGCCCCCAGCGCGCCGGCCAGCCGGCCGAGTAACGCTATGGCGTAGAGCAGGCCTTCCTGGCCCAGCGCCAAACCCTGCCAGTGAGCCAGCACCGTGAGATTGGCCGGGTTGAACAAGCCGTGGATCACCAGCAGCGCTGCCGCCAGCGGCGCCAGCGTCCCAACCAGCGCTCGCCCGAGCGGCCGGGCCAGGCGCGCCCACGCCGCTAGCGGCAGCGTGAGCGCGCCCAGCAGGATCCAGCCGGCCGCCGGCCAGGGCGCGGCGAAGCCGGCCACGGCGACACCAGCCGCGTAGACCAGTTTGGTCAGGGGATGCCGACGGTGAAGCCAACTCTCCCCTGGCTGATACAGCGTTGGCAGGCCGTTAGGCAACGACCCGCTCCGCGCCCGGGAAGCGCGCCGTGAAGCGCTTCGGCAGGTATTTCACCAGCGCCCAGGCCAGCAGCGCGGTGACGACCTTATCTACCAGGTTGGATGTGATCACCGTCAGCGCGACTGCGCCAATCAAATCCTGGCCGACCTGCAGGAGATACGCGGTGAGGAAGTCGGCGCCGCTGCCGGTGACGCCGCCGAACAGGTAGGCGCGGATCACGATGGCGGCCGGCGTCAGGGCCAGCGTGACGATGGCGCCGCTCACGATGGCCTGCCACCACTGCCGGAAGAAGCCGACCCGCGCCAGCAGGCCGGTGACCAGGCCGATGACCAGCGCCACGACCGCGAATGGCGCGGCCACCGGGTCGGTGATCAAGCCCCAGATCAGGTTGCCCAGGAAGCCGGTCAGCGCGCCGGCCCACGGGCCGACCAGCAGGGCCACCAGCATCGTGCCGATCGAGTCGATGAAGATCGGGAGTTTGAGCGTGGACGCGAGCTGACCGACGACGATGTTGAGCACCATCCCGACCGGGATGAGCACCAGGGCCTGGGTCGTGAATTCTTTGCGGATGGATTGCGTGAGAGACATGGCGAATGACCTTTCTCGATTTAAGGAATGGGTTGGATATCGAGTTCGAGGTAGCCGGTGGCGGGATCGGGCGTGCGGCCGAAGCGCCGGCCGGGCAGGACGCCGATGACGACCTCGGCCGTGGTATAGACCTGGTTGCCGGCCAGCAAGTGCGCGCCGTAGGTGCGGCCCTGGCCATCGGCGATGGCGATGTGGATGTGCGAGCCGTGCTGGGAGAGTGTGCCGGTAAGGGAGACGATCTCGAAATGGCCTTCCAGCGTCGTGGCCTGACTCTGATTGGCGAAACGCAGGACGGCGCGGGTCAGGCTGCCGACGCACGCCAGCACGCAGGCGGCTTCGAGCTGCTTGCGGACGGCGAAGCCTTCCAGTTCGGCGTGCAGGTCCTGGCCGGGGTGGAGACGAAACGCGTAGGTTTGCATGCGCGGGTCCCGCCTACAGCGTGATGACTTTGCTGGCCCGCCACTGGGCTTCGATGATGTCGGGCATGCCGCCGACGATGCCCACCTGGACCTGATCGGTGAGCGCGTAGTGGTTCAAGCAGGTGCTGCAGGCCACCAGCCGGACGCCGTGGGCGTCCAGCGCTTGGAGCTGCTCCAGCACCGGGGAGCCGGCCGTGACCAGCTTAACGCCCTCGCCATAGAAGGCGATGACGGCCGGCCACATCTGACTGGCGTGGAGCAGTTTGAGATAGGTCTGCAGCAGCTTGTGCTGCAGGGCCGGCTCGGCTTCCCCCATGCCGTTCCGGTTGATGAGGATGACGATCGCAGACTCGGTCGCGGACATCGAGCACCTCCTGGGTATGTAGAGCGGCCGGCGCGGATCAGGCGCCGGGCGCGATTCCACAAACAAAAAACCGCCGCTTGCGCGCGCAAGCAGCGGTCCAGGAGGCCAAGCGGCCGGGACTCAGACCGGCGGGGTTCGGCCGCCGGGCGCTGACGCGGGCAAGCAGGCGCGCGGGCGCAGACCTGCGCCCGGGGCACGCTGTCAGGTGTGGCGGCTGAACAAGATCATGGTAACTCGTGACATGGGTTGAATTGAGAACTCAGACGGACGGCAGTATAGCACGGAGCCGGGACGTCAATTGCGGGCGCCGGCCGGGTAAAATGCGGAGGTCCAGCCGGGTTTGAGTCCCGGTCGCATTCGCTGGCTTCATTTTGGAGAACACCTTCATGTCGAACTCTTCACCGGTCTTGGATCAATCGTCCGACCCTTTGTCTTCCACCCGCTGTGTGCATGCGCGCGAGACGCGCGTCAAGCCGCAGCACGCGCTGGTGGAGCCGATCTTCCAGACCTCCACCTATACCTTCGATAACATGGCAGATGCGGTCGCTTATCAAGAGGCGCACCTGCACGGCCAGGTGGCCGAGCGCTTTGAATACGGGCGCTACGGCAACCCCACGACCGCCGCGGCGGAGGCGCGTCTGGCGGCCCTCGAAGGCGCCGAGACCGCGGTCTTGGTGGCTTCCGGCATGGCGGCCCTGACCTATACCTTCCTCAAGCTGTTGCCCAGCGGCAGCCACATCGTCATGACCGACGACAGCTACCGCCGCACCCGCCAGTTCTGCGAGGAGTGGCTCAAACCCTTCAACGTCTCCTGCGCGGTCGTGCCGCTGGGCGATTTTGACGCGCTGGAAGCGGCCATTCGGCCCGAGACGCGCCTGCTGTTCTCTGAGACGCCCAGCAACCCGTTCATGCGCGTCCTGGATGTGGAGCGCTTCGCCGAGGTCGGCCGCCGGCGCGGCGTGCTGACCGCCATCGACGCCACGTTCTCCACGCCCATCAACCTGAACCCGCTGG
>JAGOBN010000416.1 GCA_017999235.1 Anaerolineales bacterium
CGGCTTCGAGAAGTTCTGCGAAGGCCGGCTGTTCTGGGAAATGCCCAGCATCACGGCCCGCATCTGCGGCATCTGCCCGGTGAGCCATCTGATGGCTTCGGCCAAGGCCGGCGACACCATCCTGGGCGTGCGCATTCCCACGGCCGCCGAAAAGCTGCGCCGGCTGATGAACTGGGGCCAGATCGTGCAGAGCCACGCCCTCAGCTTCTTCCATCTCAGCGGGCCGGACCTGACGCTGGGCATGGAGAGTGAGCCCGGCCAGCGCAACATCGCCGGCCTGGCCGCGCTCAACCCGGAGTTCGCGCGCGACGGCATCCGGCTGCGCCAGTACGGCCAGGACATCATCCGCCTGCTGGGCGGCAAGAGCATCCACCCGGCCTGGTGCGTGCCGGGCGGCGTGCGCGAGCCGCTCTCCGTGGAAAAGCGGGATGAGATGCTGCGCCGGCTGCCGGAAGCCTTTGAGATTATCGAGCGGGCGCTAAAGCTCTACAAAAACGAGATCGTAGCCAAACACCGCCGCGAGTACGACGTCTACGGGAATTTCCCCAGCCTGTTTATCGGCCTGGTCTCGCACCAGGGTGGCCTGGAGCACTACGACGGCAACCTGCGCGTGATGGACAGCGACGGTATGGTGCTGGAGCCGGGCCTGGCGCCCAAACGCTTCCGCGAGATCATCGCCGAAGCCGTGGAGCCGTGGACCTATCTGAAGATGCCGTACTACAAGCCCTACGGCTATGAAGGCTATGCCGGTATGTACCGGGTCGGCCCGCTGGCGCGCGTCAACCTGTGCGATTTTGCCGGCACGCCCAAAGCCGAAGCCGAACTGCGCTTGTTCCGGTCAAACGGCCGGGTGGTGCGCCAGGGCTTCGCCTACCACTATGCCCGGCTGATCGAGATTCTGTTCGCGCTGGAGAAGATCGAAGAGACCCTCAACGCGCCGGACATCACCAACAAGCACATCCGCTCGCAGGCGGACGTCAACCACCTGCACGGCGTGGGCGTGAGCGAAGCGCCGCGCGGCACGCTGTATCACGAGTACTGGGTGGACGAAGCCGGCCTCCTGCAAAACGTCAACCTGATCATCGCCACCGGCCAGAACAATATGGCCATGAATCGCACCGTCCTGCAAATTGCGCGCGCGTACGTGACCGGCCAGAAAGTGACCGAGGGCTTGCTCAACCGCATCGAGCACGGCATCCGCCTGTTCGACCCGTGCCTGAGCTGCTCCACCCACGCCGCCGGCCAGATGCCGCTGGAAGTGACGCTGTACAGCCCGGATGGCGCGCCCGTCCACACCCTGCGGCGGTAAAACACGCATGCCCGAGAACGATCTGCTGATCATCGGCTTCGGCAATCCGCTGCGCGGCGACGACGGTCTGGGCTGGCGCGCGGCTGAGCGCCTGAGCGCCGCCGACCGGCCCGGCCGGCGCGTGATCACGTGCCAGCAGCTCACGCCGGACCTGGCTGAGCCGCTCAGCCAGACTGGGCGGGTGGTGTTTATCGACGCCGCCGTGGACGGCGAACCGGGCCAGATCAAGATTCATTCATTGACGCCCGCGCCGCCCGAGCCCGGCGCGTTCTCGCACCAGTTGACCCCGGCCGGCCTGCTGAGCCTGGCCGCGCTGTGGTATGGCGGGGCGCCCCAGGCCGAGCTGATCACCGTCGCCGGCGCCCAGTTCGCCTTCTCTGAGAGCCTCTCTCCGGCCGTGGACGCGGCGGTGGAAAACGTCGTCCGCTGGGTGCAGAGCCTGTAACGCCCCCGCTGAGCCCGTCCCCCTCTCCGCCCCCGGCCGAGTATCTCCTTTCTCGGCCGGGGGTTTCTATTTCCAGCAAGATGACATCCGACACGGGCAAGCCGGCCCTTTGCCACTGCCAGCCGCCGCGCCCGTTCGCCTACTCTGGGGAGTGCTTTGTCCCTATTCCTATCTTGTTCGTCTTTTCACAGGAGGCCGCCATGCCCGTCACCGCCCCCCCCAAGGCGGAGGCCCGTGCCGCTGATCACCCCAGCGGCGACCCGCGTTTCAAGTTAGTTGACCGCACCATCAAGAAGTTCAACGCCGAACGTGACGCCCTGCTGGAAGTGCTCAACACGGCGCAGGAAGTCTTTGGCTTTCTCTCCGAAGACCTGATGATCTACGTGGCTCAGCAGCTGCGGGTGCCGCTGGCGCGCGTGTATGGCGTGGCCACCTTCTACCACATGTTCACGTTCAAACCGCTGGGCGAGCACACCTGCATCGTGTGCCTGGGGACTGCCTGCTACGTGAAGCAATCCGGCGAGATTATGACGGCGCTGGAGCAGGAATTCGCCATCAAAGCCGGCCAGACGACGCCGGACAAAAAGCTCAGCCTGGCCCAGGCGCGCTGTCTGGGCAGCTGCGGTCTGGCGCCGGTGCTGGTGGTGGACGGCCAGGTGGTGGGCCGTGAGACGCCGGGCGGCGCGGTGCAACGCGCCCGCGCCCTGGCCGGGAAAGCCGAGGTGAGCGCATGAAACCCACCGACCTAACCGCCATCGCACATAAAGAGCATGAAGCCCGCGGCCGGCAGCGCAGCCGGGTATTGTGCTGCGGCAGCACGGCCTGCCTCGCCTCCGGCGGCGGGGCCGTCCGCGACGGCCTGACGCGCGCCCTCAAACTCCACGGGCTGGAAAAGAACGTCCCCGTGGTCAACACGGGCTGCATGGGGCTGTGCAGCCTGGGACCCATGATGCGCCTGGAAACCCACGGCGAGCCCGACACGCTCTACCAGAACATGACGGCCGAGGCCGCCCACCAGGTGGTGGACGAGCAGATCGTGCCGATCTTCCAGCCGGGACATAACCCCGCCGAGCCGGCCGTCGAAGCGGGGCCGCACGATTTTCCGCACCTGCGCGCCAGCCTGAGCCAGGCGCGCCTGGGCCGCGGCCTGGACGAGCACCTGCTCTCCCAGGACATCCCGTTCTTCACGCGCCAAAAGAAAATCGTGCTGGCGCGCGCCGGCCGGATTGACCCGGAGCGCATCGAAGACTACATCGCCCATGACGGCTACACGGCGCTGGCCAAGGCGCTGACCATGCCGCCCGAACAGGTCTGCGCCGAACTGCTGGCCAGCGGCCTGCGCGGGCGCGGCGGCGCCGGCTTTCCGGTGGGCCAGAAGTGGAACCATGTCCGCGTGGCGCCCGGGGCGCGCAAGTATGTGGTGGCCAACGGCGACGAGGGCGACCCCGGCGCATATATGGACCGCACCTTGATGGAAGCCGACCCGCACAGCGTGCTGGAAGGCATGATCATCGCCGGCTACGCCGTCGGCGCCCAGCAGGGCTACCTGTACGTGCGCGGCGAGTATCCGGTGGCCGTTAAGCGCCTGGAGAAGGCCATCCGCTCGGCCTACCGGCAGGGCGTGCTGGGGGACGAAATCTTCGGCAGCGATTTCAGCTTTGAGGTGGACATCCGCATCGGCGCCGGCGCCTTCGTGTGCGGCGAAGAGACCGCGCTGATGGCGTCGGTGGAAGGCCGGCGCGGCACGCCGCGCATGCGCCCGCCCTACCCGGCCCAGCACGGCCTGTGGGACGCCCCGACCCTGATCAACAACGTCGAGACCTTCGGCAATATCACGGCCATCATCAACCAGGGCGCGGCCTGGTTCGCCGCCATCGGCACCGAGAAGAGCAAAGGCACCAAGATCTTCGCGCTCACCGGCCGGCTCAATCACACCGGCCTGATCGAAGTGCCGATGGGCATCACCCTGCGCGAGATCGTGTACGAGATCGGCGGCGGCATCCCGAACGGCCGCGGCTTCAAGGCCGCGCAGACCGGCGGGCCGAGCGGCGGCTGCATCCCGGCCGAACACCTGGACACGCCGGTGGATTACGAGAGCCTGCGCGCCCTGGGCTCGATCATGGGCTCGGGCGGCCTGGTGGTCATGGACGACACCAGCAGCATGCCGGATGTGGCCAAGTTCTTCATGGAATTCTGCGTGGACGAGAGCTGCGGCAAGTGCGTGCCCTGCCGGGTCGGCACGGTGAAGATGCACCGCATGCTCGAGCAGATCCTGGCCGGGCAGGCCCAGCCGGCCGACCTGGACAAGCTGGAGAACCTGTGCCGCCTGGTCCAGCGCACCAGCATGTGCGGCCTGGGCCAATCCGCGCCCAACCCGGTGTTGAGCACGTTGCGCTACTTCCGGCATGAATACGACGCGCTGGTGGGCCAGGGCGGGTAAAGGAGAAGCGGTAATGATCACCCTAACGATTGACGGCCAGACCCTCCAGGTGTCCCCCGGCACCACCGTGCTGGAGGCCGCCCTGGCGCGCGGCCTGGATATCCCGCGCCTCTGTTACCACCCGGACCTCAAGCCCTCCGGCGGCTGCCGGCTGTGCAGCGTGGAAGTGAAAGGCCGGCCCAACCCGGTGGCCAGCTGCGGCCTGCTGTGCGAAGAGGGGCAGCAGGTCACCACCCAAAGCCCGGCCCTGACGGCCCTGCGCCGGGACATCCTGGACCTCTTTATCTCCGACCATCCGATGCGCTGCGCGGTGTGCGACAAGGCCGGCGCCTGCGACCTGCAGAAGTACGCCTACCAGTTCGGCCTGGCCGAATCCACCTTCCCGGTGGAGCTCTCGCGCACGCTCTATC
>JAGOBN010000417.1 GCA_017999235.1 Anaerolineales bacterium
CTGGTCGACGAGGTGGGCGCGGACGCGGCCCTGGCGGCTTCGCTCTTCCATGACGGCGTGCTGACCATCGCGCAGGTGAAAGCCCATCTGGCGAGCCGCGGCCTGCCCGTGCGGCCGGTTGCCAACACTGCCCACTGATTCTTAACCACCGCCATGCCTGACACGCCCTCTCCTTTAGCCCTGCACTTCGACGACCGCGGCCTGATCACGGCCGTGGTGCAAGATGCCGCCACCCGCGCGGTCCTCATGGTGGCCTGGATGAACGCCGAGGCCCTGCGGCTGACGCGGGAGACCGGCCAGGCCTGGTTCTGGAGCCGCAGCCGCCAGGCGTTATGGCACAAGGGCGCCACCAGCGGCCACGTTCTGCGCGTGCTGGAAATCCGCGCCGACTGCGACCAGGACACCCTGCTGCTGCTGGTGGACCCCGCCGGCCCCGCCTGCCACACCGGCGCGACCTCCTGCTTCTTCACCACCCTCCAATCACCCAATCACCAATCCCCCAATCTCTAACCCATGCGCCTCGTCGTCAAGTTCGGCACCTCCACCCTCACCGCCGGCTCGCCCCACCTCTCGCCGCCGCGCATCATTGATCTGGTGCGCCAGCTCGCCGGCCTGCGCGGGCAGGGGCATGAAGTGGTCCTGGTCTCCTCCGGCGCGATGGCGGCCGGCCGGTCCGCGCTCAACTTTCCGGATCTGCCCAAACACATTCCCAAGAAGCAGATGCTGGCGGCCGTCGGCCAGCCCCGGTTGATGGCGCTCTACGAGCAGCTCTTTAGCTATTACGCCGTCACGGTGGCCCAGATTCTGCTCACCCGCGCGGACCTGGCGGACCGGCGGCGCTATCTGAACTCGCGCAACACCTTGAACGCGCTGCTGACGCAGGGCGTGGTGCCCATCGTCAACGAAAACGACACGGTGGCCACCGAGGAGATCCGCGTCGGCGACAACGACAACCTCTCGGCGCTGGTGGCGAACCTGGTGGATGCCGATCAGTTGATCCTGCTCACCGACCAGGCCGGCCTGTTCACGGCCGATCCGCGCCGCGACCCCGGCGCGCAGCTGGTGGCCGAGGTGCGCGAGCCGGAAATCCCGGCCGCCCTGTGGGAAGCCGCCGGCGGCTCGGCCACCGGGCTGGGGACGGGCGGCATGGTCACCAAACTGCAGGCCGCGGACCTGGCCCGGCGCTCCGGCTGCGGCGTCATCATCGCCGCCGGCGCGGAGCCGGAGGTGCTGACGCGACTGGCGGCCGGCGACCATCTGGGGACCCGCTTTCTGCCGGCTGTGTCCGCGCTGGAAAGCCGCAAGCGCTTTATCCTGTCCGGCGGCCGCGCCCCCGGCCTGGTGCGGGTGGATCAGGGCGCGGTGCGCGCGCTGGGGCAGGGCCGCAGTCTGCTGCCGGTGGGGGTCACGGCCGTGGAGGGCGACTTTGAGCGCGGCGACACCGTGCGGGTGCTGGCCGCCGGCGACCGGGAGCTGGCGCGCGGCCTGGCCAACTACGGCGCCGCCGACCTGGCGCGCATCCGCGGCCGGCGCTCCGATGAGATCGAGGGCCTCCTCGGTTATGATTACGGCGACGAAGTGATCCACCGCAACGATCTGGTGCTGCTGTGAGCGGCGGCCAATACGCGCCGGCCGCGTCAAGACTCAAGGAGACTGGCGTGCTCATCGATATGGGCCAACGCGCGCGCCGCGCCGCCCGGCAGCTGGCGCGGGCCGGCGCTGAGCAGAAGAACCGGGCGCTGGCGGCGCTGGCGGAGGGCCTGGCCGTCAACGCCCCAGCGATCTTGGACGCCAACCGCCGGGATGTGGCGGACGCGCAGGCGCGCGGCCTGGCCGCGCATCTGGTGGACCGGCTGCTGTTGACTGAGAAGCGCCTGGCGGCCATCGCCGCCGATTTGCGCGGGGTGGCCGGCCTGCCGGACCCGGTGGGCGAGGTGTTCGAGGCCGGCGTCCTCCCCAATGGCCTGCGGGCGCGCAAGCAGCGCGTGCCGCTGGGCGTGCTGGGCGTCATCTATGAAGCGCGCCCGAATGTGACGGTGGATGTGGCCGGCCTGGCGCTGAAATCCGGCAACGCCGTGATCTTGCGCGGCGGCAGCGAGACGATCCACTCCAACCGCGCTCTGGTGGCCTTAGTCCGGGAGACCCTGGCGGCGGCCGGCCTGCCCGCCGACGCGGTCCAGTTTATCGACAGCCCGGACCGGGCTTTGGTGCTGGAACTGCTCCAGCTGGACGACTACGTGAATCTCATCATCCCGCGCGGCGGAAACAGCCTGCATCAGTTCTGCCGCCAGAACAGCCGCATCCCGGTCATCACCGGCGGCACCGGCATCTGCCATCTCTTGGTGGACGAGAGCGCGGACCTGGAGCGGGCGCTGGCCGTGATCCACAACGCCAAGACGCAGAAGACCTCGGCCTGCAATTCGCTGGATACCGTGCTGGTCCACCGCGCCGTCGCCGCCGAGGTCCTGCCGGCCGTGGTCCGGCATCTGCGGCCGGCCGGCGTCACCTTCCGGGCGCACGAAACTGCCGTCCCGTTCCTGGAAGTGCATTACACGGGCGCGTACTTGAAGACAGACCCGGCGACCGGGGAAGAGCAGTTGAAGTACGCGCGCAACGCGGGCCGCCGCCTGCCGGAGGGCGTGGAGCCGGCCGGCCCGGAGGATTTCGACACCGAGTGGCTGTCTTTGACTCTGGGCCTCAAAGTGGTGGACTCGCTGGCGGAGGCCATTGACCACATCAACACCCACAGCCAGGCCCACTCCGACGGCATTCTGACCCAGGACGCCGCCAACGCGCGCCGCTTCACGGACGAGGTCGATTCGGCGGCCGTGTACGTGAACGCCAGCCCGCGCTTCACCGATGGCGCGCAGTTTGGGCTGGGCGCGGAGGTAGCGGTCTCCACCCAGCGCCTGCACGCCCGCGGCCCGATGGCGCTGCGGGAGCTGACCACCTACAAATGGGTGCTGGAAGGCGATTATCTGACGCGGCCGTGACGGTCCGCCGCCGGGTATAAGGAGAGAACGGTGTCCGCCTGGTTGAAACTGCTCAAGCCCATTCGGTGGCGCACATTCCCGCGCGATTTTGCCGTGATTCAAGCCGGCTTTGCGCTCTACGGCTTGTCCATCGCCATGCTCATCCGCGCCCACCTGGGCACCAGCCCGTGGGCGGTGCTGGAAGTGGCCCTGGCGGACCTGACCGGGCTGAGCGTGGGCACCCTCAGCATCCTGGTCGGCTTGGTGGTCCTGGCCGGCGCCCTCGCCTTGCGGGAACAGATCGGCTGGGGGACGGTCGCCAACATCCTGAGCATTGGCCTGTGGCTGGATTTCTTTCTGGCCCGGCTGCCGGATATCACCGATAACCTGCCCGTCCAGGCGGCGCTGCTCCTGGGGGCGGTGCTGGTGATGGGCGTGGCCAGCGCCCTCTATATCGGGGTGGAGGCCGGCGCCGGCCCGCGCGACAGCCTGATGTTGGCCGTCCAGCGCACCACGGGCCTGAGCCTGCGGGTTTCGCGCGGCGTGACCGAGGTGGGGGTGGTGGCGGCCGGCTGGTTGCTGGGCGGGCCGCTGGGCGCCGGCACGCTGGTGTTTGCCCTGCTGATCGGTCCGGCGGTGCAATGGGCCTTCCGCCTGTTCAAGATGCCCACGCAGGCGCCGCAGCCGGCCAGCGCCACGGATTAACCTCATGCTGCCACGTCTTTTTGAAATCATCCAGACCCGCAAAGCCAACCCGCCGGCCGGCTCGTACACGGCCCAGCTCTTCGCCGCCGGCGAGGACGAGATCGTCAAGAAAGTGGGCGAGGAGGCCGTGGAGGTCATCCTGGCCGTCAAGGGCCAGGGCGATGAGCGCGTCATCTCCGAAGTCGCCGATTTGTTCTATCACACCCTGGTCTTGCTGGCGGCGCGCGGCCTGACCCTGGCGGACGTGGAGGCCGAGTTGGAGCGCCGGCACGGGGTGGTCAAACCGGGTTCATAGGCCGCGCCCCCGCCGGGGCTGACATTATTGGCGGGTTGGCGCCCGGTTTGGTGGACTTGCCCAAAGGCGGCCGGCCGGCTTTGCACACATTCTCCGGTGACAGCCAGCCCCTATTTGTCCTAAACTTCACCTACTTATATGGTTACCGCGCTCGCCCTTATTATCATCGTCCTTATTGGGGTCCTCGTGCAGGACCTTTACCTGTTTGGGCCGGCGATGGTGAGGATCGAGCGCAAGTAAGAACCCACCCACTCGCACACTGGATTACCCGGAGCCGCCCAAACACAGGGCGGCTCCTTTTGTTTCGCCGGGTCTTTGAGCCGGCGGGAGGCAACCTTGACCGATCCCAAACGCAACAGCCGCGCCATCACCGACGGCCCCAACCGGGCACCGGCGCGTTCCATGCTCAAGGCCGTCGGCTTCACCGATGACGATCTGCGCCGGACGATCGTGGGGGTGGCCAATACCTGGATCGAGATCGGCCCGTGCAACTTTCACCTGCGCCGCCTGGCCGCCAAGATCAAAGAAGGCATCCGCGCCGCCGGCGGCACCCCGATGGAGTTCAACGCCGTCTCCATCTCCGACGGCATCACTATGGGCGCGGAGGGCATGAAGGCCTCGCTCATCAGC
>JAGOBN010000418.1 GCA_017999235.1 Anaerolineales bacterium
GTGCCGAAGACCTCGGTGGGCAAATTCGATAAGAAGGTGTTGCGCGTCCAATACAAAGACTACAGCCTGCCCAACGCTTAAGCCTGCCAGGGCCGCCGGGACCCCGCGCCGCTCCCCTGAGGCGCGGGGTCTCGGCCGGCCCGCCTCCCCGCCTGGGGTTTAGAACCGCATGTCCGCGCCCTTCTCGCTCATGCTCAAGCCGCGCGGCGCCATCTGCAACCTGGATTGCGCCTACTGCTATTACCTCGCCAAGGAGGACCTCTACCCGGCCGGCACCTTCCGCATGTCGGACGCCGTGCTGGAGTCCTTCACCCGCCAGTACATCGCCTCCCAGCCGGGGCCGGAGATCGTGTTCGCGTGGCAGGGCGGCGAGCCGCTGTTGATGGGCCGGGAGTTCTTCGAGCGCGCCCTGGCGGTGCAGCGCCGCTTTTGCCCGCCGGGCAAGGTCATCTCCAACACCCTGCAGACCAACGGCGTGCTGATCGACGCCGACTGGGCCGCGTTCTTCCATCACCACCAGTTTTTGCTCGGCCTCAGCCTGGATGGGCCGCGCGCTCTGCATGATGCCTACCGCGTGGATAAGGGCGGTCAGCCCACTTTTGAGCGCGTGCTGGCCGGCCTGCGGCTCCTGCAGGCGCACCAGGTGGAGTTCAACGTGCTCACCACCGTCCACGCCGCCAATGCGCCGCACCCGCTGGCGGTCTACCGCTTTCTGCGGGATGAGGCCGGCGCGCAGTTCATCCAATTTATCCCCATCGTGGAACGCGCGGCCACGGCTGGGCCGGCCGCCGTGACCGCCCGCAGCGTGGGCGCGGAACAGTACGGCGCCTTCCTGTGCGCGGTGTTCGACGAGTGGGTCCAGCGCGACGTGGGGCGCGTGTTTGTGCAGAGCTTTGACGTGGCGCTGGGGATCTGGCTGGGGCATCCGGCCGGCCTGTGCATCTTCGCCGAGACGTGCGGGCGCGGCCTGGCGCTGGAACACACCGGCGATGTCTACGCTTGCGATCATTTTGTCACGCCCGACTACCGTCTGGGCAACCTCACCGAGCTGCCGCTGATCGAACTCGTGGCCTCGCCCGCCCAGCAGCGGTTCGGCTTGGCCAAACGTGAGACCCTGCCGCGCTATTGCCGGGAGTGCGCGGTGCGCTTCGCGTGCCAGGGGGAATGCCCCAAGAATCGCTTTATCACCACACCGGACGGCGAGCCCGGCCTCAACTACCTGTGCGCGGGCTACAAACAGTTCTTCACGCACATTGACCCGGCCATGCGGCGCATGGCCGCCGAACTGCGGGCCGGCCGGCCCGCGGCCAATATCATGCTCGGGGGAAAACATGCCAGACAGCCTTGAACAGTCATCCGCCGGCGGGCCGGTCTCCCGGCGCGGCTTTCTGAAAATGACCGGCGCCCTTGCCGGCGGCAGCGTGCTGGCGTGGATGGGGGAAGCGCCGGCGCCGCCGGCCGCGCTGCCGGCCCGGCCCCATCTGCTGATCCTCGTCTCCGACCAGGAGCGCTACCCGCGCTATTGGCCGGCGGGTTGGGCGGACACCAATTTGCCCAACCACAAACGCCTGGCCGACCACGGCCTGACCTTTCAGCGCGCTTTCTGCAACACCTCCATGTGCTCGCCCAGCCGCGCCACCCTGTTTACCGGGCTGTATCCGGCCCAGCACGGTCTGGAGCGCACCGGCACGCCGGCCTATCAACTGCCGAACTATATGCAGAACCTGGCCAAGATGCTGGCCTCCGCTGGCTACAACGTGCAGCTGCGCGGCAAGTGGCACCTCAGCTACAAGGCCGACGGCACCTACCCGCCCACCTCCGCGGAGGTGGCCGCCTTTGGCTTCCAGGGCTGGGAGCCCACCAACGCCGGCGAGGGGACGGAAGTGACCGGCTTCGGCGGCGGCTGCGCGCAGAATGACCAGGCCATCGCCGACGAAGCGATCGCGTTCTTGAATTCCGCCGCCGCCCAATCCAGCACCCCCTTCGCCCTGATTGTCACCTTTGTCAACCCGCACGACGTGCTGGCCTATCCCAACACCTGGGATGACGACGCCTGCGGCGGCAGCGAATACGCGGCCACGGCGGATTTTGATCAAGGGATTCTTTATACCGATATTCCCTCGCGCGATGAGGATTTGAGCACCAAACCCACCGCGCAGCAGGAGTCGCTTGATCTGTTTGCCAGTGGACTGGGGATTATTGGCAATGCCGGCCCGCTCAATGAAAAACCTCACCACTACGTCAATTTCTACGCCCAGCTGCATAAGTTCGTGGATGCCCAGCTGGGGCGGGTGCTGGACGCGGTGAAGAATCCCAACCACCCCGCCCAGCTGCGCGATGACGTGGTGGTGGTCTACACCTCCGACCACGGCGAGATGGGCCTCTCCCACGGCGGCCTGCGCCAGAAGATGTACAACGCCTACGAGGAAACCATCCACGTGCCGTTGATCATCTCCAACCCGGTCCTGTTTCCGGCGGCGCAGACCACTGCGGCGCTGGCTTCGCTGGTGGATCTCATGCCCACGCTGGCGAGCGTGGCCCAGGTTCCCCACCCAGAGCACTGGCACTTCAGCGGGGTGGACCTCTCGCCCGTTTTGTCCAACCCCGCCGCCGCCGTCCAGGATGCCATCCTCTTTACCTTTGATGACCAGGACGCCGGCCAGGCCACCCCGCCGCCGGCCCTGGTAGCGGTGGGCCAGCCCAACCACATCCGCTGTGTGCGCGAGGTCAACTGGAAGTATGCGCGCTACTTTGACCCGGCCGGCGGGGAGGCGGAACAGTTCGAGCTGTATGATTTGGCTAATGATCCCGACGAGCTGACCAATCTGGCGGCCAGCACCACGCCCGCGATCGTGGCGGAGAAAAATCGGCTGGCGCAGCGGCTGGCGGATTTAGAGGCCGCGCGCTTGCAGCCGTTCTCGGCGCTGCGCTTGCCGCAGATCCTGCGTTAGCCTGATCGGGACCGGGGAGGTTGAAATGGCTGATCAGCAGGCCGCGCCTCCGGCGCTTATCACGCTGGGAGCCCAGGTCGAGATCGAACTCGTCAGCCGGGCCGGCCCGGTGGAGCGTCTGACGGTCACCCTGGTGCCGGACGCGCAAGCCGATTTGCGGGCCGGCTTCCTGGGTGCTGGCACGCCGCTGGCCCAAGCCCTGCTGGGCCAGGCCGCCGGCCGGGAAGTGCCCTATCGCGCCGCCGATATCCGCTCCGTGCGCATCCTGGCCGTTAACGCCCAGGGCCGCGCGCCGGCCGAGGATGTGGCCGCCCGGCGCGCGGCGGTCACCCGCGAAGCCGTCCAGCAGTCCCAGGCTATCACCGCCATGATCTTCGCCTCGGCCGTCAACACCAAGTGGGGCGATTACGACGCCGACAGCGTGGATCCCGCCCGCTGGGGCGCGGCCCCTCCGCCGGCGGAAACCTGAGGCCGGCCCACGGGGTGTCTAGCCCGTCCGGCGCGCCGGCCCAATCGGGCGACTTGTGGTTACAATGAAGCCATGCCCTCCCCTGTGACCTGCCCCCACTGCGGCTCCGCCGCCACCCTGCCGCTCCCTGGCTTGGGCGATAAGGTGACGGCCGTCTTCGGCCTGGCCTTCGCTCAGCGCGGCCCGGATCTGAGTTTCAACAACCCGGACCTGGTCCAGAAGTTTATGGCCGGCCAGATTGACGCAGTCTGCAAGGCCTGCCGCAAGCGGTTCAGCAGCCAGGCGCGGCCGATGGATATGCCGGCGGCTCCCCCGGCTCACTCGACGCGCCCGGCCGCGGAGCGTCTGCGCGAACTGGAACGCCTGCGCGCCGAGAACCTGCTCACCGATGAAGAATATCGCGCCAAGCGCGCCGAGATTCTGCGGTCCTTATAAGGGCTTTCCAGCGGCGGCCGGCTTCCAACTCCCAGCCTCAAACCCCAGCCTATGTCCACCATCGACGATCTGCTGAAAGAATTCCCGCCCGACACCCGCGACCAACTGAAAAAGGCCTGGCAGGCGCTGCCGGCCGCCATGCAGCGCGAGTTGGAGAGCTCGGTCAAGATCCTGCCGGGCGATCTGACCCGCTGGAAGCTGCTGCTCGACCTCGCCCTCCCCAATTTCCAGATCGCGTTCTCGGACAAGCACGGCATCGCCATCGTCGGGCCGGCCAACGTGGGCAAGTCCACGCTCTACAACCAGCTCATCCGCCGGCGGGAGGACCGCGCCGCCGTGAGCCCGGTGCCGGGGACCACCCGCGTCAACCAGGAGGCGGACGCCGGCCTCTTCCGGCTGATTGATACCCCCGGCGCCGACGCGGTGGGCGAGGTGGGCGACCAGGAGAAGCAGCACGCCCTGGCCGCCGCCCGCGCCGCCGATTTCCTGGTGATTGTCTTTGACGCGCTGCAGGGCATCAAACGCACGGAGCAGGAACTGTTCGATGAGCTGCACGCGCTCGGCAAGCCCCATGTGGTGGTGCTGAACAAAATGGATCTGCTGAGCCGCGCCGACGTGGACCCGGTCCTGGAGCGCACGGCCGCCAACCTGCGCTTGCAGCGTTCGCAAGTGGTGTCGGTCTCGGCCAAGAACGGCCAAAACCTGGACGACCTGCTGATCGCCATCGCCAAAGCGGAACCCGG